>DASTPT010000096.1:0-27965 GCA_035762085.1 Actinomycetota bacterium
GTCTCGCCGCACGGCGGGTATTCGTCGAGCACGAACTACTGTCTGCAATGCCATTCGATGCACAACGCCGGCGAAACGGCGTTGCTGGCCGAACAGAGCACGACGGCGACCTGCCAGACGTGTCACAGCCTGTTCGGGCAAGACGCAACTGGAGCCCGCAACTCGAACAACCTGGTTGGGGCGACGCTCCAGATGGGCACGGCGGCGACGCGGACGGCATACGACCTCGCCAACGCACCCGCCCAGCACACGATCGGTGAGTACGACTCGCCGGCCCCGGACAACACCGTGATCACGGCGGCCGAGTGGTCGTTCGGTGGTTGGAGGAACGGCGCGAGGCCATCGCAATTGCCGGCCGCCACGACGCCGTCCGGACCTGGTTCCGCGAGTGCGGCAGGCGGAGGGCTCTACTGCGGCAGTTGTCACACGCCGCACGGCAACTTCGGGCAGCTGATCAATAGCAAGTACATCCGCACACAGGCTAACGAGGGATCCTCGGACGGCAGCCTCGAGGACGTCAACGCCTGGCAGAACGACGCCGCCATCTACCAGTACGCGCAGGGGGCGACATCTGCCTCACCCACGATCTACTACCTGTACAACGATGCGGGTGTGTGGAAGAAGTGCCCCGTTCCGTCGACGGATCCGACGTGGAGTCTCGCCAGCTGCAGCTACCTGACGAAGACCAACCGGAACAACACCCCGACCGACGACCTCGGGCAGCAGAACATCTACCTCTACGGTTACAAGCTCCTCTCGGCGTTCCCGAACCACAACTACGGGACGCCGGAGAGCTGGGGCGTCGGGTACCGGGACACGGACGCCGCTCGCTGGTGCGGCGCGTGCCACCGGTCGAAGGTGAGCGACCACTTCGGCCTTCCCTTCTACGACAACAACCACCCGACCGCCTGTGGATACTGCCACGGCATCCCGGCGGACCAAACGATCAAGTCCACGGACTATCCGCACACGTCGACGAAGGTCAACATGCTCGTCTCTTTGCCGGATGGTCTGTGCATCTCGTGCCATGGCCAGTTCTCGCTGCCGTAGCGAAGAACGCTGGATGAAGGAGTGACGGAAGGAACGGAACCGGACCGCTGAGGCGGGACGGCGAAGGACCTGGCGGCGCCGGAGCCGCGACCCACACGGGTCGGCTCCGGCGTCGCGCCGTCTGCGATCTCGGCGACCGTATGCTTGCCGCGCGATGAACGACCGCTTCCTGCGCGCCTGCCGGCGCGAGCCCGTCGACCGGACGCCGGTGTGGTTCATGCGCCAGGCGGGCCGCTACCTCCCCGAGTACAGGGAGGTGCGCGGCGACCGCGACATCCTCGACACGTGCAGGCATCCCGACGTCGTCGTCGAGATCACGCTGCAGCCGCTGCGGCGGATGGCGCTCGACGCGGCGATCGTGTTCAGCGACATCATGGTGCCGCTCCAGGCGATCGGGCTGCCGATCCGGATCGCCTCCGGCATGGGGCCGGTCGTCGAGGAGCCGATCCGCTCGGTGGGCGACCTCGCGCGACTGCGCCGACTCGAGCCCGAAGCCGACGCGCCGCACCTGCTCGAGGCGATCCGGCTCCTGCGCGGGGAGCTCGAGATCCCGCTGATCGGCTTCGCTGGGGCGCCGTTCACCCTCGCCTCGTACCTGGTCGAGGGCGGACCCTCGAAGGACCACGCGCGGACGAAGGCGCTGATGCACGGAGATCCCGGAACGTGGGGCCGCTTGATGGAGGCGCTCGCCTCGATCTGCGTCGAGCACCTCCGCGCGCAGGTGGCGGCCGGGGCGCAGGCGGTCCAGGTCTTCGACTCGTGGGTGGGCGCGCTCGACGCCGAGGACTACGAGCGGGCCGTGCTGCCGCACTCGGCCCGGGTGTTCGAGGCGGTCGGCGAGCTGGGCGTCCCGTCGATCCACTTCGGCGTCGTGACCGGCGAGCTGCTCGGGAGGATGGCGCGCGCCGGCGGCGACGTGATCGGCCTGGACTGGCGGGTGGCGCTCGATGCCGGGTGGGAGCGCGTGGGTGCGGACCGCGGCGTGCAGGGCAACCTGGACCCCGCCGTCTGCCTCGGGCCGTGGGACGCGGTGCGCGAGAAGGCCCTCGGCGTGCTCCGGCGCGCGGGCGGACGGGACGGGCACATCTTCAACCTCGGCCACGGGGTGCTCCCGCTGACCCCGCCCGAGACGCTGCAGCGGCTCGTCGACCTCGTCCACGAGGCGTCCGAGCGGCGCCCGACCGCCTGACCGCCGGCGGGAGGGATCGCGCGGGCCCGGTATCGTCAGTCTGGGGACGCCGAAACCGGAGTGGGGTGCGATGAGCGAGACGGTGTACGCGATGTATCCGGTGTTCAAGGCCTCGAGGGCGTTCCGCGACCTCGACGTCGACGACGCCGCGCAGGAGGTCGAGAACCTCTTCAAGGAATGGGACGGCCATGTCAGCGTCCGCGGCGTGTACTCGACCGTGGGATTCCGGGCGGACTCGGACCTGATGCTGTGGCTCGTCGGTTCGTCGCCCGAGGACCTCCAGGACGCGCTCGTCGCGTTCGGTCGCACGCAGGCCGGGCGCGAGCTCGAGCGGACGTGGACGTTCGTGGGGGTCGTGAAGCCCGCGGAGTTCACGGCCGACCACGCGCCCGCGTTCGTGAAGGGCGATCCGCCGAAGCGGTTCCTGAACGTGTACCCGTTCGTCCGGACCCCCGAGTGGTACCTGATCCCGGGTGAGGAGCGAGCCGAGATGCTGCGCGAGCACGGCGTGATGGGGCGCGAGTTCCCTGACGTGCTCGCGAACACGACGAGCGCCTTCGGCATCAACGACTGGGAGTGGATCCTGGCGTTCGAGGCGGACGAGCTCGACCGGCTGGTTGACTGCATCCGGCGGCTGCGCGACGCGAAGGCGCGCCGGTTCACGAAGGTCGAGGTGCCCTTCGTGACGGGGATCCGCAAGGGCGTGCGGGCGGCGTTCGCGGACCTGGCGTAGCGGCCGCCGCCGCCTCGCCCGTGTCATCATGTGAGGGCGACGCGAAGGAGGACCGCGCTGTGGCACACGCGAAGGACCGGGGCGAGAAGCACCAGAAGAAGGCGGCCCAGAAGAGCATCAAGGAGAAGCGCGCGTCGAAGAAGGCGAAGAAGGAGTCCGCGCGCCCGCAGCACCTCACGACCACCGGCGAGTAGTGCTCGAAGACCTCCTCCGGACGTGGGACGGCGAGGAGGCGGCCGTCCGCTTCGACGCGGAGAGCGGTACGTGGATGTTCGTCTGCGTGCACTCGACGCGCCTGGGTCCCGCCACCGGCGGGACTCGGATGAAGTCGTACGCCGATCCGCACGAGGCGCTCCGCGACGGCCTGCGGCTCTCGGCCGCGATGACGAGCAAGAACGCCGTCGCCGGCCTGCCGCTCGGCGGCGGGAAGGCCGTGCTCGCGGTCCCCGAGGTGCCGAAGGGCGACCGCCGGCGAAAGACCCTCCTCCGCTACGCGGACCTCGTGGACGCGCTCGGTGGCACCTACGTGACCGCCTGCGACATGAACACGTCGGAGCGCGACATGGACGTGATCGCCGAGCGCACCGGTCACGTCCTCGGGCGCACGGTCGAGGGCGGCGGCTCCGGGAGCTCGGCGCCGTCGACGGCCCTCGGGGTGTTCCATGGGATCCGCGCGGCCGTCGCGCACGTGTTCGGGTCGGACGACCTCGCGGGACGGTCGGTCCTGGTGCAGGGCGTCGGCGCGGTCGGACGGGTGCTCGCGGGATCGCTCGCCGAGGCCGGCGCGCGCCTGCTCCTGTCGGACGTGGACGAACGCAGGGCCACGACCACGGCGGCCGAGCTCGGCGCGGAGGTCGTCCCGGCGGACGACGCGGTCGAGACGCCGTGCGATGTGTTCTCGCCCTGTGCCACCGGCGGCGTGGTGAACGCACAGACGATCCCCGCGCTGCGATGTCGGATCGTGGCCGGCGCGGCGAACAACCAGCTCGGGGTGCCCCAGGACGCGGACGCCCTCGCCGAGCGTGGGATCCTGTACGCGCCCGACTACGTCGTGAACGCGGGCGGGATCATCCACCTCGCGTCGCTCGAGCTCCTCGGCGAGGACGAGGCCCGGCGCGACGCACGGATCCGCGAGATCGCCGACACGCTCTCCGAGTGCTTCCGCCTGGCGGAGGCCGAGCACATCTCGACCGGCGCGGCGGCGGAGCGGATGGTCGCCGAGCGGCTCGCCGCGCCGGCACGGTCCTGAGCCCGAACGCAGACCGGGGCGCTCCGATCGGAGCGCCCCGGTGCCGGTCCGCGGTCAGACGCTGAACGCGATCGGTCGGACGCCCACCGCCCGGAGGTCCATCGCGAGAAGCATGGCCCACGGGTGCTCGTCGGCCTCCAGACCTCGAGCGTTGCGGAGCACGAACGACACACGCCCCGTCGAGCGCTCCACCCGATACGTCGCGCCGTACGACCGGACCAGCTGCCCGACCACGTGCGCGTCCGACGGCCGGACGCTCACGCGGATCGGCGAGACCCACCCCGGGATCGCCCGGGCCGCGTCCCTTGCCGTCGAGACCAGCGCCGCGCGAGACGTGCGGGCCGCCGCGGGGCTCGGGTCCGCGCCGAAGAGCGCGTTCCACAGCAGCTCCTGCGTCCCCTGCGTGAACGCGCGGTAGTTCGGGTCGGTCGTGAACAGGACGACGCGTCCGTCGCCGTACGGCTCGTCCACGACCGCGGCGGTGCCGCCGAGCTCCTCGGCGCCCGCGGCGTAGCCGGACACGAAGAAGTCCTCCGTGCCGGCCGCCGGGTACGTGACCGGTGCCGTGCCGGCACGCGCGTGCATCACCAGGTCGTACTCGTAGTAGACCCAGTCGAACGGGCCGACACCCGCGCCGAGTGGGCTCGTCGGGTCCACGACCACACGGATCAGGCTGCCGGGGACGTCCGAGTGCGGGTTCTTGAGGACCGCGGTGGTCAGGCCCAGGCGCGCGGCCAGCTCGGCGCCGCCGCGCCACCCGATGAACTCGCCACCACCCTCGACCCAGGCGCGCAGGTTCGCCTTCCCGGCCTTCTTCAGCCGCTGCGAGGCCACGATCGGATCGCCGGTCGTCGCGATGAGGACGTCGACCGTGTCGAGCGCCCCTTCGGCGATCTCGCCGCCGGTCACGTCGACGGACCCGACGCCCCAGACCTCCTCGAGCAGGTACCGGATCCACCCGGCGGACTCGATCGAGGCGGAGCTGTTCGAGGTCTGCAGCACCGCGATCGTCGGCGGGTCGGCCGACGGCGTCGGCGCGGGGGGTTCGTCGGCGGGCGGCGCGAGTGTCGCCGAGGGCGTCACGGGCTCTCCGGACCAGCCGGCCGTGAGGTTCATCAGCAGCGGGCCGCTCCACGCCGTGACGTCGTAGAAGTACGGGAACGGGGTGTAGGGGTCCTCGTGCAGCATCGCCTGGACCCAGTGCTTCTGGGCCTGGGCGAGCGGCACCCAGTACGTCCCGACGGGCAGCACGACGGGCTCGGCGGCGCGACCGTACGGGTGGAAGTCCTGCACCTCGAGCGGCGCCGTCAGCTCGTAGACCTGGACGTCCATCCGCTGCAGCCGCCGGACGAGCGCGTCCACCTGCGTGGCGTTGACCGGGTCGTCGGTCCGGATGAAGTAGTTCCGGACGGGATCGGTCGGGACCTGGCGCTCGACCGTGCTCTTGCGGTTGTAGACCTGGTTCGGCTGCAGGATGCCGGCGGCGCCCTCCTCGAACGCCTGCACGTGGGCGTCGTGCCAGGCGGTGAGGATCGCGTCCTTCTCGGCCGCGCCCGCCGAGATCGAGGCCCACATCGCGACGAACTGCTCGTGTGTCCTCTGCCAGATCGGGTCGCCGTTGTGCTTCTCGAACGTCATGCCGGCGGCCGTGAACCCCGTCGTCGGCACGGTGTCGCCGTAGCCCATGTAGAACAGGTCGTACACGGACTCGTTGAAGTAGGGGATCCGCTCGGTCTCGAACCGGTCCATGATCGCGGGTGCGTACAGCCCGTTGATCCAGCCGATCGACTCGTCCGTGATCTCGTGATAGACCGGGTCGGCGTTCGGCGGGAAGAAGTACGTCTTCGAGCCCATCTCGTGCGCGTCGATGAACAGCACGGGCGGGTACTGGCGCAGCACCTCGATCTTGCCGTCGGTCTCGGGCTGGGTGCGCGCGAACCAGTCGCGGTTCATGTCGAACGCGTAGGCGTTGCGGCGCGTCTCGGCCTCGCGCCCGTCGGGGTTCTGGGTCGGCAGGATCACGACGAGCGCCGCTTCGAGGATCCGCGTTGCGGCGCAGTCGGTCCGGGCCGCGAGATCGTACAGCACCTGGAGCGACGCGTCCGTACCGGACTCCTCGCCGCCGTGGACGTTCCCCGCGATCCACAGGATGGCGGGGGTGCTCTCCGCCAACTCCGCAGCCTCTTGCGCCGACGTCGCGGGGTCGCGCAGCGCGCGGATCGCATCCTGCACCGCCGCGAGACCCCCCTCCGTCACGTTCGACGGATCGCCGACGATCGCGTAGCGGAGGTCGCGGCCCTCCCAGGACGTCGCGGCGGTCCCCGCGATCACGCGATCGCTGGCGCTCGCGACGGCGTCCAGGTACGTGTCGGACTCCTCGGCGGTCACCTCCTGCGTCCCGAGCGCGAACCCGATGACGTCCTCGGACGTGGGGACGGGCTCGGTGTACGCAGGCGGCGTCTCGAACGGGTCGCACGGCGTCTGCGCCGCCGCCGGGCCGACGGGTTGCAGCACCGCGACGAGGAGGAACAGGGAACCGAGCACGACGGCTCGGGCGTTCCGGCTCGGCATGGGCATGGGGGGCGCCTCCTTCGGTGAGAGCCGGTCTCCGCTCCCGAGCGTCCCGCCACGGGGCCGAGATTGTCAAACCGACGGCTCAGCCGGGGAACGCCCGGGCCGCCTCGAGCGTCGCCGCGACCTCGTCCGGCCCGTGCGTCGTGGAGAGCGTCCACAGCTCGTAACCCGATGGCGGCAGGTAGACGCCGCGTTCGAGCATGTGGTGGAACAGGCGCGCGTAGCGCTCGTGATCGGCGGCGCGCGCGTCCGTGTAGTCGCGCACGGGTCCGTCCGTGAAGAAGACGCTGAACAGCGACCCGGCACGGTTGACCGTGACGGGGAGCCCCCGAGCCCCGAACGCCGCGACCAGGCCCGCCGAGAGCTCCTCGGCCGTGCGGACGAGTCCGGGGTAGGGGTCGCGCTCCCGCGCCAGGTCCAGGGCGGCGATCCCGGCGGCCACCGCGACCGGGTTCCCCGAGAGCGTTCCGGCCTGGTATACGGGCCCGGTCGGCGCGAGCTGCTCCATCAGGTCGCGCCGGCCGCCGAACGCCGCGCACGGGAACCCGCCGCCCATGACCTTGCCGAGCGCGGTCAGGTCGGGATCGATCCCGTACACCGACTGCGCCCCGCCGTACGCGATCCGGAACCCGGTGATGACCTCGTCGAACAGCAGCAGGCCGCCGTGCTCTCTGGTGAGCTCGCGCAGGCCCTCGAGGAAGCCGGGCTCCGGCGGGACCACGCCCATGTTCGCCGCGACCGGCTCGACGACCACGACCGCGATCTCGCTCCCGCGCTCGGCGAACACCGCCCGCGCGGCCTCGAGGTCGTTGTAGGGGACGGTGAGGGTGTCCCTGGCGGCGCCCTCGGTCACGCCGGGCGAGCCGGGGATGCCGAACGTGGCGACACCCGACCCGGCTCCCTTCGCGAGCAGCGAGTCCGAGTGCCCGTGGTAGCACCCCTCGAACTTCAGGACGACGTCGCGGCCGGTCGCGCCGCGGGCCAGCCGGACGGCGCTCATCGTGGCCTCGGTGCCGCTCGAGACCAGGCGCACCATCTCGACGCTCGGCACCGCCCGCACGATCCGCTCGGCGAGCTCCACCTCGAGCTCGGTCGGCGCGCCGTACGAGGTCCCCCGTCGCGCAGCGGCGGTGGCGGCCTCCACGATCTCGGGGCACGCGTGGCCGAACAGCTTGGCGCCCCACGACTGCACGAGGTCGATGTAGACCCTCCCGTCGACGTCCGTGAACCTCGGGCCGAGCGCCTCGCGCACGAAGATCGGCGTGCCGCCGACGCCGCCGAAGGCGCGGACGGGGGAGTTCACCCCGCCGGGGACGACCGCGATCGCACGCTGGAAGAGGTCCTCCGAGCGGGTCACGTCCGGCGGGCGCTCCTGCCTCGGATCGCCTGCCAGATCGCGAGCACGACGATCGCGCCGAGGACCGAGCCGATCAGGCCGCTCGGCTTCAGCTCGAGGCCGTCTCCCGAGAGCAGGCTGATCAGCAGACCGCCGACGAACGAGCCGACGAGTCCCGCGACGATCGCCTCGGTCCAGTTGGTGTTCCGCATGCCACCGGTGCGGCCGAGGATCAGCTGCGCGAGCCAGCCGCAGATCATCCCCCAGATGACGATGAACAGGATCAGCACGTCGGTCCCCCCTCGGATCGGTCCCGGCGATTCTCCCGCACGCTCGAGCCGCCGTCAGCGCGAGAGGTCCCCCGTTCCCCGGACGCCCGGCCCTGGTTCCGCGTCGGCCCCCTGGGCGAACCTGGCGGGAAGGGGTGGAAGACATGCGGGTCATGCAGCTGGGCGTGGGCTCGGTGGGCGAGGTGATCGCGCGGACGATCGCTCCCGACCCCCAGATCCATGAGGTCGTCCTGGCGGACATCGACCGCGGGCGGGTCGACCAGGTTCTACCGAAGCTCCCCGGCGGCACGGCGCGTGGCCTGGCGCTCGATGCGTCGGACGACGACGCCATGCGAGCCGCCCTCGCCGACGTGGACCTGGTCGTGAACGGCCTGATCCCGGAGATGAACCTGGACGTGATGGCGGCGTGCCTGGATACGGGCACGCACTATCTGGACATGGCAGCGGCCGGGCCGCGCGACATCGTCGGAACGGCGGACGTCGACGAGGAACTGGCGCTCGACGGCGCGTTCCGCGAGCGGGAGCTCACGGCGCTCGTGTTCTTCGGCATCGACCCCGGCGCGACCGACGTCTTCGCGCGCGCGCTCTACGAGCAGATGGACACGGTCGAGCGGCTCACGGTCTTCGACGGCGACGCCGGAACGGTCGAGGGCCTCGACTTCGCACCGAGCTTCTCGCCCGCGACGATGGTCGAGGAGTGCCTGATCCTGCCACCGCACGCCTTCTCGGAGGGCGCGATGGTCCGGCGGACGCCCCTCGCGCTGCGGACCGAGTTCGACTTCCCCGAGCCCGTCGGACGGCTCGAGGTGTGGAACGTCGACCACGAGGAGTCCCAGCTGATGCCGATGTTCCTGGCGGGCAAGGGCCTGCGGGACGCGGACTTCTTCATCGCGCTCGCCGACGAGCGGGTCGAGATGCTCCTCGTCTGGCGCAACCTCGGGTTCGACCACAACCGGGCGATCGAGTTCGAGGGCTGCACGTTCCGCCCGCTCGACCTGCTGGTCTCGCGCCTGCCCAAGCCGGTCGACCTGATCGGCAAGCTGCACGGGTCGGTCTGCGTCGGCACCCTCGCCGAAGGCTCGATCGGTGGCGAGGCGGTCCGTCGGTTCATGTACCAGACCACGTCGCACGACGAGGCGTTCGAGCGGATGGGCGTCCAGGGCACGGGCTTCCAGACCGGTGTACCGGCCGCGTGCGCCGCGCTCATGCTCGCGCACGGCAGGGTCCCCGGACCGGGGGTCTTCGCCCCCGAGCAGCTGGATCCGGCCCCGTTCCTCGAGCTGATGACCGAGCACGGCGCGCCCTGGGGCTCGGTGGACCTGCCGCCCCAGGGCTGACGCCGCTCAGGCGACGAGGCCGAGCTCGCGGAGCACGCCGACCGGGAGCACGTGGCAGTAGGGCTCGTGCCCGGTCTTGTCGTAGTAGCGCTGGTGGTAGTCCTCGGCCGGGTAGAACGGGCCGGCCGGCTCGATCTCGGTGGCGATCCGCCGAGGGAACCGAGCCTGCGCCTGCTCCCGCGACGTCAGGGCGGCCCGCTGCTGCTCCGCCGAGTGCGTGAAGATCACGCTCCGGTACTGATCGCCCACGTCCGGGCCCTGCCGATCCACCTGCGTCGGGTCGTGCATCGCCCAGAACACCTCGAGCAGCTGGTCGTACGTCACGCGGCCCGGGTCGAAGGTGACCTGCACGACCTCGGCGTGGCCCGTCGTGTGCGAGCACACCTCTCGGTAGGTGGGGTTCTCGGTGTGCCCGCCGCTGTAGCCGGACACGACGTCCACGACACCGGGGACCTGCCGGAAGACCCACTCGACCCCCCAGAAGCACCCGGCACCGAACGTTGCGGTCTCGATGGGCATGGTGAAGATCCTTCCTCGTGGTGGATACCTCATGGTCTCACCGAAGGCCGAGGACGTTACGCGGTGTCACACGACCTGGATGCCGAGGGCCATCAGCCGGCGAGCCAACCGGCGGCGTCCTTCGCGTGGTACGTGAGGACCAGGTCCGCGCCGGCGCGGCGGATCGACGTGAGGGCCTCGACCACCGCCTTGCGTTCGTCGAGCCAGCCGTTCAGCGCCGCGGCCTTCAGCATCGCGTACTCGCCGCTCACGTTGTAGGCGGCCATCGGGAAGCGGGTCTCCTCCTTGGCCCGGCGGATGATGTCCAGGTACGGGAGCGCCGGCTTCACCATCACGATGTCGGCGCCCTCGTCGATGTCGGACCGGACCTCGCGGATCGCCTCGTCCGAGTTCGGCGGGTCCATCTGGTAGCCCGTGCGGTCGCCGAAGCGAGGGGCGCACTCGGCGGCCTCGCGGAACGGGCCGTAGAACGCGCTGGCGAACTTCGCGGCGTACGCGATGATCCCGACCCGTTCGAACCCGGCTCCGTCGAGCGCGTCCCGGATCGCGGCGACCTGGCCGTCCATCATGCCGCTCGGGCCGACCATCTGCGCGCCGGCCTCGGCCTGTGCGAGCGCGATCTCCCGGTACAGCTCGATCGTGCGGTCGTTGTCGACGTAACCCTCGTCGTCGAGGACACCGCAGTGTCCGTGGTCCGTGTACTCGTCCAGGCACAGGTCGGCCATCGCGACGTGGTCGCTCCCGAGCTCCTCGCGCATCACGCGGAGCCCGCGTTGGGCGATGCCGTCGGGGTTCCACGCCTCGGAGCCCTGCGGGTCCTTGCGCTCGGGCACGCCGAAGAGCATGAACGCGGTCACCCCCCGCGCGGCGGTCTCGGCGACCTCCTTGCGGAGCGACTCCAGCGTGTGCTGGTACTGGCCCGGCATCGAGGGGATCTCGATCGGCTCGGCGATGCCCTCCTTGACGAACAGCGGTGCGATGAAGTCGGTGGGGGCCAGCTCGACCTCTCGGATCAGCGCTCGGAGGGCTGGGGTTCGGCGGAGACGGCGTGGACGGTGCCGGGGGAATGCCATGGGCGCGATGGTACCCCCGTTCGGCTCGAGGCCCCAGCCTCAGCGGCGCGGCAGTGCCCGCTCGAGCGCCGTCACGAGCCCGTCCATCGTGTGCGGCCTGGCCACTGCCGAGACCGTGAACCCGTGCGCGCGAGCCTCGCGGGAGGTGACGGGGCCGATGCAGACGACCTTCGGGTTGCCCTTGCTCGCGCCCAGCGCGCGCACGAAGCCTCGGACGGTCGAGGCGCTCGTGAAGGTGACGGCGTCCACCTCGCCCCGGCGGAGGGCGTCGCGGGCGTCCCTCGGGAGCGAGCGCGCCAGCCGCGTGCGGTACGCCTCGACGCGGTCGGGGCGCCACCCCTTCCGGGCGAGCGCGTCCTCCAGGCCCTCCGGCGCGATGTCCGCCCGGGCGCACAGGACCCGGCCATCGCCGCGCGGGAAGGCGCGCGCGAGTCCGCGCGTCGTGAAGGACCTCGGAAGCAGGTCGGCGTCACGGCGCGCCCATCGGCGGAACGCCTCGGCGGTGCCCTCGCCGATCGCGGCCACGCGCGCGCGGACCTCGCGCGGCGCGAGGTTCGAGACGAGCATGTCGACGGTGCGCGGGCTGGTGAGGGCGATCCACTCGTACGCGCCGTCGGCGAGCTCGCGGAGCGCCCGCCGGAGCGCGGGGGACCGCGACGGGACGAGCTCGATCGCCGGCGCGACGATCGCGGTCGCGCCGCGGCGCTCGAGAGCCCGCACCAGGTCCGCCGACTGCGCGAGCGGGCGTGTGACCAGGATCGTTCGCCCCGCGAGCGTCTTGGCGGCCGTCACGGCCGGATCGTCCTCACGGCCGAACCGCCGCGAGGATCTCGTCCGCGCCCTGCACGCGCAGGTCGGCCTCCGCCCGGGCGGCGGCCTCCTCCGGATCGTCCGCCTCGACCGCCGTGCGGGCCTGGCGGGCGCCGTCCGGTGTGAAGACGCCCACGACCATCCGGACGGTCGCGTCCTCGACGTCCGCGTACGCGCCGAGCGGCAGCGCGCAGCCGCCGCCCAGCCGTCGCATGACCGAGCGCTCCGCGACGAGCGCCGTGCGCGTGGGCGCGTGGTCGAGCGCCGCGAGCGCCTCGAGCGTCGCGGCGTCGTCCGCCCGCGCCTGGATCGCCAGGCACCCCTGTCCGGGCGCGGGGACGACCTCGGAGACCGACATCGGCGCGGCGTGCTCCGGCACGATGCCGAGCCGCATCAGCCCGGCCGCCGCGACGACGATCGCGTCGAGCTCACCCCCGGCGAGCTTGCCCAGGCGAGTGTCCACGTTGCCGCGGAGGTCCTTGAGCAAGACGTCGGGGCGCCAGCGGAGGATCTGCGCCTGCCGCCGCAGGCTGGACGTGCCCACGACGCTCCCCGGCGGTAGGTCCCCCTCGCGGGTGACGAGGACGTCGAGCGGGCTCGCCCGCTCGGGCACGGCCGCGACGACCAGTCCGTCCTCGTCCTCGGCGGGCAGGTCCTTCGCCGAGTGCACCGCCACGTCGACCTCGCCGCCGCGGAGCGCGCGCACGATCTCGGCCACGAACATGCCCTTCAGCCCGGCGGGGCCCGTCACCACCGTGTCTCGGTCGCCCGAGGTCGTCATGCCGACGATCTCGGTGTCGACGCCGTTCGCGCGTAGCCGCCCGGCCACCTCGGTCGCCTGCGCGAGCGCCAGGGGCGAGCGGCGGGTCCCGATCCGCAGCGTCACGACTCGGGCAGCTCGAGGTCGTAGAGCTGGGCGAGTAGGGTCTCGTGCGCATGCTCCGTCCCCGGCGCCGAGAGCTCCTTGAGCCGCACGATCGGGTCGTGGAGGAGCTTGGCGACGATGCCGCGCGCGAGTCCCTCCACGGCCTCGCGCTCGTCGGGTGTGAGGCTCGTCAACTGGGAGCGGAAGCGCTCGAACTCGGCGGCCACCACCGCGTCCCCGCGCTCGCGGAGCGCGTGGATCAGCGGCGCGAGCGTGTCCGCCCGTCTCCGGACCGCGTAGCGGTGGACCTCGGCTTCGACGATCCGGTTCGCGCGCTGGATGTCCTCGGCGACGTCGTTCGCGCGGGCCGAGAACGTCTCTTTCAACCCCTCGATGTCCACGAGATGCACGCCCGGGATGTCGGCGGCGGTCGGCTCGACGTCGCGCGGGACCGCGAGGTCCAGGACGAACAGCGGCCGCTCGCGCCCGTCCATGACCTCGGCCAGCGTGCTCGCGTGCAGCACGAGCCCCGCCGCGCCCGTTGCCGAGATCGCCAGGTCCGAGGCCCGGAGCGCGTGGGGGAGCTCCTCCAGGTCGCCGTGGTCGGCGCTCGTGCGCTCGGCGAGGACGCGCGCGCGCTCGAGCGATCGATTGAGGATGCGGACCGTGCCGACCCCCCTGACGCGCAGATGCTTCACGGCCAGGGCGGCCATGTGCCCGGCGCCGACGACGGCCGCGGTCCGGTCCTCGAGACCGCCCAGCGTGGTCGCCGCGAGATCCGCGCCCGCGTCGACGAACGCGTCCGGTGCGGAGCCGATCTCCGTCTCGGTCCGAACCCGCCGCCCCGCGCGACCCGCCGAGTGGAACAGCGCGGTGAGCGCGTGGCCCGTCGCCTCCTCGGTCTCGGCCCGCCGGAACGCGTCGCGAACCTGCGAGAGGATCTGGGGTTCGCCGATCACCATCGAGTCCAGACCGGCGGCGACCTCGAACAGGTGGCGGACGGCCTCCTCCTCGTAGTGCGAGTACAGGGGCTCGGCCAGCTCGTCGGCCGGCAACCCCCGGGACTCGGCCAGCAGACGCTTCAGGGCCTGGAACCCCGCGTGGTAGGCGGGGACGCTCGCGAAGACCTCGACCCGGTTGCAGGTGGAGAGCACGACGGCCTCGTCCACGGCCGGGTCCTCGGCGACCCGTCGGTACGCCTTGACCAGGTCGTCGTCGGCGAACGCGAGCCGCTCGAGCAGCTCGACCGTCGCGTGCCGGTGGGAGACGCCGAGCGCGAGGATGGCCATCGGTGCAGGTCATGGTACCGGAGGTCATCCACGTTTCGACCGCTGCGGCATCCGGCGTGGGTTCCGTAGGATAGGCGGCGGAGACGTGGCTGAGTGGCCGAAAGCAGCCGCCTGCTAAGCGGTTAGGGGGTTGATAGCTCCCTCGCGCGTTCGAATCGCGCCGTCTCCGCTGGTCAGCGGCATGACGCGCCGCCGCCCTGGAGGCCCTGAAAGGGCTCACGAGGGCTTCTAGGGGGTAACTAGGGGGCACGAAGGGCGGATACGCCGCCCAGGAGACTTCCGTCTTTTCAAGGAGGGAACCCTCTCGCGCGCGAGCGTTCGGGAAGTCCCTAGCGACGGGGCTCGGTCGATGTAGCGAGGTGGACCTCGGCGACCACAGCGTCGACGAACCCCGGCAGGGCGTCCACCAGGTCGCCCCAGTCCTCCTGACGTGTACCGAGATAGATGTCGCGTGCTCGAGCAAGCACGGGTCGGTGCTCGACAGGAAGCCGAGGAAGCGCCCACTCCGCAGCGGCGTCCTTGGCGAGGACCTGCCCGGAGACGATGCTGCTCCAGATCCGAACGAGCGTCAGCACGACGTTCCGGGGGTCAGCGGCGATGTCGGCGACCAGGCTTGGGATCTCAGCGAGCGAGGCCTCCAGGTAGTCGGCCCACGGAACCGCATCGATGACCTGCGATGGCGGTGGACCGACGAGCGCAGCATCACCGAGCAGGACCATCGTGCAAAGGACGGCCAGATCCGGATCTGCCACCGGACGCCAAAGCTCTGGATCGTGGCGTTCGAAGCCCTCCCGCAGCCACTCGCCATACTGGAGATCGCGGTGCGGTGGATACCGCCACGGATGCACCTCAGACCCAACAACGACGGTCAACTCGATCCGCCGCGGTGGACCGCTGCCCGGGTAGCGCCCGGAGATCTCGAGCATGCGATCGATGAGACGATCCTTCTCCTCGGGCGTGGTCTCGCGTGAGGAGACCGCGAGGACATCGATATCGCTGCGCGGGTGCAGCGCACCGAGTACGGCCGAGCCATGCAGATACGCACCGATGAGCACCCGACCGAGCACCTCGTCCAAGACACGCACGATCTCGGCCAGCTGTCGACGATCCTCGTCGGCGAGCGGAAAGTCGTCCAAACGCGCTGGTACCGGCATCAGACAGGCGAGTCTAGGGCAGGAAAGTTCCTTGGGGCCCGGTCACACCGGGCGAAAGTTCAGCTCGAACGTCGTTACCCAACGCGGGCGCACGCGCGGCGCGGACCGCCGAGCTTCCATCGGCGGCTCGGCGGACGTCGCATCCTGCGTCTGTCCGTCGGTGAAGACAACAGACACTCGGCCTACCCTGATGAGGACCGTACTCTCGGGCGGTGCTCGTCGGGATGCTGCGGGAGGCCGGCCGGACCCCGGCAGGGCCTGAGACAGTCTGATGAGCGGGCTAGGGTGGATGCGCCGCCCGGACATGCCCCTGAAGGAGGCGCGTCATGCGCATCCGATTTCCGCTCATCGCAACGACGTCGCTGCTCCTGCTCGCCGCAGGCGTGTGGACCGGCGAGACCCCGGCGCTCGCGGCAGGAGGCGACCTCGATCCCTCCTTCGGGGTCGGCGGCCTGGTCACGACCACGGAGTTCTCCGAAGGACTGGGGAGCGCGGGCGCGATCGCGATGCAGCCCGACGGCAAGATCGTGGTAGCCGGATACCTCTGGTCCGACCCAGAAGAAGAGTTCGCCGTCGCGCGGTTCGATGTCGACGGCAGCCTCGACCCGACCTTCGCCGGCGACGGCACGGCCTCGACGATCTTCCGCACCGGGGACGCATGCTACGAACAAGCCCGGGCGGTCCTCGTCCAGAGCGACGGGAAGATCGTGGCCGTTGGCGTGTCGTCCTGCAAGCGGCCGGGGCCGGACATGGGAGGCGACGCGTTGTTCGCCCTCGCCCGGTACAACGTAGACGGCACACCGGATGGCACCTTCGGCGACGACGGCACCGTCATGACGAGCTTCGGCGATCCCGCAGACTGTTACACGCACGCCGGGGCGGCGGCACTCCAACCCGACGGCAAGATCGTGGTGGCCGGCGAGGCCAGCTGCCCGCAGGATGGTATCGACGACCGCTTCGCCATCGCCCGGTACGACACGGATGGGGCGCTCGACCCGAGCTTCAGCGACGACGGCATGGTCATGACGAACTTCACCCGTCAGCGCGACAAGCTCACCGACGTCGAGGTCCAGCCCGACGGCAAGATCGTCGCCGGGGGCACCGCCGCCTACTGGATGGTCGAGACGGACGTGCTCGAGTCTCGCGCGGCGCTCGCCCGCTACAACCCGGACGGCACGCTCGACAGCACTTTCGGCAGGGACGGCAAGGTGACCACGTCCTTCCACAGCCGTCGGTGCCCCGGATCGAACGAGTCCTACGACCTGGAGATCCAGCCCGACGGCAGGATCGTCCAGGGCGGCAACGCGGCCTGCGCCGCATCCGCCGGCGATCCGCCGCATCCGAGGTGGGCGCTCTCGCGCTACCGACCGAACGGGACCCTGGACCGGACGTTCGGACGCAACGGCCGGGTCGTGACGATCTTCAGCGACACGACGTGGGGTGACGGGATGGGTGGGGGTATCGCGATCCAGGCCAACGGGAAGATCGTGGCCGCCGGTTCGACCGCACGGCACGCGTCCCGATTCATGCTCGTTCGGTACCGCGCCGACGGTCGCTTGGACCCGAGGTTCGGCGACGACGGACGGGTCCAGACGGTCTTCGGGACGGGTCCCGGGTGCGCCAGCGGCGGCTGGGGAGGCCTGGCGATCCAGGCGGACCGGAGGATCGTCGCGTCGGGCGGCGGCGGATGCCTGCGGAGCTTCGTCATAGCTCGCTTCCTGCCGTCTTGACCTGGTCTAGTTGGCAAGGGCACGAGACGGCGCGAGTCCCGCGACGCCTGATCGACGCCGAGGAGGACGATTGTGCACCGCGCGTCAGGAGGCTCCGCGCGACGTAGCTTGCCAGCCTCTTCCAAAGCGATAGAAGCCCTTGTTCGGCGCTTCATCGAAACGGGGATCCGAGGAGGTGCCGTCGTTGCGGAGAACGACGACCGACCACCGAGGCCTGCTCTTCGTGATCTTCATGGCAGCCAGTAGGAAATCACACGTCACTGATCGCTTGGTACGCCAACGCTTCACATCCGACGAGTCCAGGACGACCTCCCAGTTCCGCAGGCCGTACCCCTTCACCAGCCAGCAGTTGAAGCGCGGTTTACGGTCGCGAGTGCACCACTTCAGTGCGTAGTCCACCCTCCTCCCGCCTTTGGTGTCGAAGCGGACCTCGATGAACGAGAGCCTGCCCCACGGTATGCGATCGCGGAACCAGATGCCGATGTTGAGATGCTTGGTCTCGACCCCCCACGGGGCGACGGACACTTGGCGTATGTCGGGTCGCCAATCGAAGTCGTTGGGGTCGAAATGGATCCAATCTGCCCGGGCAGAAGAAGTCGTCGATACCAATAATGTCAGCACCAACCACGGAAGGACGCGCTTCATCGGTCCGTCCTCTCGACCGATTGTGCGCCTTGCCGGGTGTCGTCTGCAAGCGCGACTCCGCTTCGGCTCAGCCTCCTGATCGACCCCGAGGAGGACAAGTCCCTGCGGCAGTGCTCGTGGGAATTGTTGCGACCGGCAAATCCCTCTGACGGCAGGACCTGGGCCCTCCATCCAGAAGCCGCCTGGGCAGACACTCGACGCGATCCAAGCGGAGGGAGTAGCCCATGGGTACGCGTCGTGGACTCATCGTTCTGAGCGTCGGGCTCGCGTACATGATGAGCATGTGGAATCTCGCCTATGCGGTGGACTGGTCGACTTGGGAGCTCGCCGCGACCGACAAGGCTTATGGGGAAGAAACGGTAGGAGAGGAGCTTCAAGGGATATGCCCCCGTGGGTTTCGATGCGGTCGGCTGGATCAGCCCGTACCACGGGGACTGGAAGCTCAAGTGCAGGACGGGCCCCAACTCGAAGGAAGCTTCCCGTGGACTGGTCCCGAAAGCCACTCGATCGTCACGACGAAGGATCCCACGGAAGAGCCGGACGCGGCACTGCATCGCTCGGCTGTGGGTTCAATCCGCAGCCCATGCAGGCGACGTCGTGTACCAGGTCGAGGGCACGATCTACGTGAAACAATCGCCGTCGTAGCGCGTCAAAGAACTCCGCGACGTAAGCGCCAGTTGCGGGTCCCCCACCACAGGTCGTCCGCCCAGGCCTCGACCTCGGCGCGATCCCACCGGCGTGGCGACTCCGAGGCTGCGGGAATCCGTAGGCGGCGTTCCGCCAGATCGCTTCGACCCGCTGCCGGGAGACGTGCAGGTAGGTGGCGACCTCCCAGGCTGTCACGCGGTCCCACATGTCGATCCCGGAGGCTACCGTGCCGCGTGTTCGTCGGGATGCTGCGGGAGTACCAGCAGCAGCCACGGTCCGGCGACGCAGGTGTACTGTGAATACGTGACCGAGTTCAACGCTGGCCGTCAAGGCCCGTGGCCTTCGGCCTCGCGACACCAGGCTCAGATCGACCACGAGCGCGAGGTCCGGGACGAGGCTGAGCACGAGCACAGCGTGCGCGCCGCGACGGGGAAGCATCGACGTCGTTGGTGGCCGTTCGCCCGGCGGTCGCGCGCATCAGCGTAGGTTCCCCGTACCTGCGGGCGGAGCTCGTCGCGATGCTGCGGGAGGCGAGCCGCTGAGGCCCATGCGGCTGCTACCTCTGGCGTTCGCTGCGATCCTCCTCGGTCTGCTGGCACTCCTGGCCGATGCGGCCGCGGCCGAGGCGTCGAAGCCGGTGCCGGTGCTCGGTGGCCCCGCCGACGACCACAGCTATTCGGCGGTCGAGGGCTATCGGGCGTGGATCCACGCGCCGAGGGGCAACTACCACCTGATCGTCAAGCCGACGGGTGAGAAGCGGTGCGTCGTGGCGAAAGGACCCGATGTCCTGGCCGGCACCGACCTCGCGCTCGGAACCACGCTCGGCGATGTGCTCGTTTCACCGGACCCGGCCGCCGGGGAGATTAACGCGAACGTCCGGATCTGGGATCTCGATGAGGAGCGGTTGATCCGCACGCCGGAGGGGGTCAACACCCGCGACCCCGAGGCATCCACCGTGATCTCGGGGCATCACCTCCTGTTCGGTCGGGACCCGCGCCAGCTCGGCCACCTCAGCCAGGTGGTCCTCATGGATATCACGACGGGGAGGTCCAAGATCCTTGCCAGGTCCTCTCAGGGGTGCATCCGGACTCGATCGATGGTGACTGGGCGACCTACACCGTCTGCGACAGCTCGGCGTGCGACGTGTTCCGGTACCGCATCTCGACCGGCCACGGGCGGAGGATCCCACACGGTCCGACGCGCTCGCTGTCCTCGTCGGCGGTGACGTCGAACGGGACCGTCTATCTCACGCGCGGCTCGCAGGAGGTATGTGGAGGCAACTCGATCGTTCGCTGGACCCCGGAGGCCCGCCGAACGTTGGCGCGCTTCGCCGACCGGTTCGGGGTGGGAGGCAAGGACGCCCTCGTCGAAGGCGGGACGACGGCCCTGTTCTTCACGCGTGTCACCTGCAAGCCGAGTCAGGGCGGGACCAGTCTGACCTACGACATCTACCGGCTCGATGTCTGAAAGCACACGCAACCGGCAACGGGAGATCGACGCCGAAATTGGACAAGTAGCTGCGGGCGGTGCTCGTCGCGATGCTTCGGGAGGCGGTCACCAAGGGGGACCATCGCTGTGGGCCCCCACCGACACCTTTGTACTAGCGCACGCCGTCGCAGAAGGCCCCGGGATCGGGCGTACGATTGACGCATGACGCGAGGCGGATACGTCCCCGGTCCGGTCGAGGGCACCCAGCGGGTCGAGGCTGAGCACCAGAAGGACCTCCGCAAGGAACTCGAGCGCGACCATCTGCCGAAAGAGGCTGGCAAGCGTCGCCGCTGGTGGCCCTTCGGGAAGCGCCGGGCCAAGTAGCATCGGCGCCCCCAACGATACGTCTGTACTAGCAAGGCACTCGCCCTCAAGGCACTCGCCCTACGGAGTGGTGGCTACAGTCCTTCACGGAGCGGTCGATGGTGTCAAACGTGAAGGTCTGTCCGCACTGCGCAGAGGAGTTGGACGATCGAGCCACGCTCTGCCCGCAGTGCCACAAGGATCCTTCGGTGATCCCGGCATGGGATGTGCCCCCACGACCGGACGAGGAGCAGCCTTGGTGGGCGTTGCCCGAAGACATGGATCGCCCGTGGGAACGGACGCCGGATCCGCTGGATGGGATCCCCGGTCCGTTGGAGGGCCTTGAGCCCGCGGCGAGTCGGGGTGGGGAGGTCCCTCTGGTGCTGTGGGTCGCGCTCGCCGCCTCCGCCCTCGGCGGCGGCCTCATACTGCCGCTCGTCCTGAGCATCATCGGGAGGCGCCAGATCCTTGCCTCGAACGGACGGCTGGGCGGCTTGGTCCTCGCGAACGTGTTGATCGCGGTCAACGTCCTCACGCTCCTGGTGTTCCTGGTAGTCGTCGGACCTTCCCTCCTCGAGTTCATGTGGCAGCGTCTGACGCATTGAGCGCGCCCAGCCACGATCGTCAGGACCGACCTATCGGAAGCCCCCATCGGCACCCCTTTACTAGCGCACGCTCTCGGAGCCCCCGAGATCGCGGCGTATCCTGGGGAGGGTCACCATGACGGGAACGGGAGACGATCGCTACAGGAACATCCTGAGGAACTTCGGGCATCCGCTCCAGGGACGGCAGGGGCTTCCTCGGACGGAGGGTGTTGGGGCGACCTGGCGGTCCGTCGCCTTCTATGCGATTCTGCTGGCCCTGCTCATCGGCGCGTTGTTCGTGATCGACTGGGTTCGCGGGTAATGAAGTCGAGTTCGGCGAACCCTCGGGATGACCGGCACGTTGCGCCCTCCTGCGACCGGTGAGCGCAGCCTGTGACGCACTGGCGCTGGCTGGCTTTGGACTACGGAACGGGCAGCCCAGAAGGTGTCCTCGAAGTGTCTGCGCTTCGACTGGATGACCAGCTGCTCGGTGACATCGGGCTTCAGACCACCCTTCCGCCGCTGCCTCCCCAGCTCTCGAGCCGCCAGCGCATCCCGGTGCTGGCAAGGCAGGTCGCACGTGCGGTAATGGCCTCGTCCGATCCCACCTTCTCGGCGGAGTCGACGGCGTTGTGGAAGCCGGTCCTTCGAACCAGACGACAACTGCGTCGTCTCCACAGAAGCTGCAGACCAGCTAGGCACGCTGGCACCGCCGCCTGGAGTACGGCGAGCCCATCTAACGTCAAGGACGTATGAGGTCTTACACCGGAAGACGGTCAGGGAGCGGACGCTTCGTGGGCGAGCATTCCGGAGTGCAGCTTGAGGCTTAGTGCCTCCGCAGGAAGCGGAACCAGCGCCGATGGGTCGTCTGGCCGCTCGACTTAGCGTCCATCTGATCCTGCTCGTCGTGAACGGGCCGAGCCGCCTCCGCCTTCTTGGCGACTTCCGCCTGCTCCATGCCGACGAGGTCGTGCCCGAACTGTCGAGGGTTTGGTGGTTGACCAGCCATTGCTGCCTCCCTCCGACCGCAGATTCATCCTATGCCAGGGCGTCCGCCCCGGCCGACCGTCGCCGCGAAACTCGCTGGAGTACCACTCAAGGACCGGGTCATCCGAGAGCCAGTCGATCACGGAACAGCGCGGCGTGGTGCCCCTGGGACGCCGTCGAGCCGAGGTATTCAACAGGACACATGAGCCGAGTCATTGCCCTTGCACCGAGCACGTCCTACGCTCCTTTCATGGGCTTGGGCGGGATACCGGGAAGGCTCGACCCGAGATTCCTGGACATGGACCAGTCGCTTCGCGACCGCCTGTCAAGGTACGCGGTCGAACGCCGGGACCCCACCGGCCACTGGGTGCGGATCGGCCTCTTCGGGAGCGCGCGAGACGCCGCCGACAACATCGACGTTCTGGTTGCCATGCACGGAGGCGCGCTCAGCGAATACAGGTTCACACGCGTTGGCCTGAAGACATGGATCGCGGTCGTCGGCTGGGTCGCACTCGCCCTGATGGTCGCCGCAACCGTTACTGGCCTGATCGTCCTCTGGATTGATTGAGGATCCGGGCTCCTCTCGCCCTTAAGACTTGGGAGCCACCGCCGTGTACGCGGCGGTCACGCACGGAGTGTTCACTGAACGAACGATGGAGCTCCTCGGCGACAGCCCCATCGAGCGCCTGTTTGTCACGAACTCGGTGGAACCTCCGGCCTCCAGAGCTTCATCGAAGGTCGACGTGGTCTCGGTCGCGCCGCTGTTCGGTGAGGCCATCCGCCGTATCCACCAACGGAGAGCATGAGCGTGCTGTTCGACTGAGGGACGGGATCGGTGACCCGGCCCGGTCCCAATTGCTCTTCGCACCAGGTGAGAACGCGTCCTCCGCTCAAGTGCAGCGCCGCGGCCTGGTTGTCGGAGCAAGCACGAACAGTCTCGCATCGAGCATGCCGCTGCTCGAGCCAGGCTCCGCTGACGTGCGGCCGGCCTGAAGTGCGTGGGTGGCGAGATTGGCAGGTCCGGAGAGATACAACTAAGTCCTGAATCGATGACTTCCTTTGGGCCGTTCCAGGGGGCAATTAGGGGGCACGAGGTCGCGAGACATGCCCGAATCGCGACATGTGCGACAAGTGCGCACCCCTTCGGACCAGGCCTTTCCTTCGGCGCAGGTCAGGGATGGTGGGCAGCTGTGCTAGGCGGTTAGGGGGTTGATAGCTCCCTCGCGCGTTCGAATCGCGCCGCTCCGCTGGTGGACGGGTTGCGAGCTCCCAATCGGGCGACCTCTGTAGACTGCCCGCCATGCGCAGAGCCTCGATCCCCCTCATCCTGGCGCTCGCGACATCGCTGCTCGCGACGGTGGGCGCCGCCCCTGCCTCGGCCGAGCCGGTCGTGCAGGCCACCGTGGTCCAGACCATCGACACATCGGCGTTCGACCCGCCGAGCCCCGACCCGTCCGGGCTCGACCTCCTGCCCTCGGGCAAGCTGATCATGTCCGACGGGGAAGTGGACGAGACGCCGCACTGGAGGAAGCGGAACGTCTTCCTCGTCTCGGCCGACGGCGACCTCGTGAAAACGTTCCGGACGACGAAGTACTCGTCCGAGCCCGTCGGGATCGAGGTGACGAAGAAGCAGCTGTTCGTCTCGGACGACGCGCAGGACCGGGTCTTCGTCGTCAAGCGTGGGAAGGACCGCCGATACGGCACGCGGGACGACAAGGTCAGGTCCTTCGGCACGGTGCGGCTCGGGTGCCGTGACCCCGAGGGCCTGGCGCTCGGCGGGCGGTTCCTGTTCATCGCGTCCGGCACCGACGGCGGCGAGCCGTCGGTCTGCCGCCTCAGCCCGGGACCCAACGGACGCTTCGACGGCACGGCGGGGAGGGGCGACGACCGCGTCCGGAGCTTCAACACGAAGCGGGTCGGTCAGCCCGACCCCGAGGGTATCGCGTACCGCCCCGGCACGAAGACCCTGTTCCTCGTGAGCAACCGGCGGAACTCGCCGATCAGCGAGATCACGATCCGCGGACGCCTCGTTCGGACGATCGAGACCGACGGCCTCGGCATGCGGTCGCCGACGGGGCTCGCGTGGGGGCCGGCGAGCACGAGCGGCAGCCACCTCTGGGTCGCCGACCGGCGCGTGGACAACGTCGTCGACCCGAACGAGAACGACGGCCGGATCTTCGAGCTCGAGTTCTAGCGGAGCGGTCGGGCCTCGCAGCCGGGCCGCCGTCGGCTCGGACCGGGTTCGCGGTTCGACCCGTATCCTGGCCGGCGTGGAGGCGGCGCTGGTCGACCTGTTCGACACGCTCGTGTGGAGCGATTGGCGCACCCTGCGCGAGCGCATCGCAGAGGCGATCGGCGTCGAGCGCCAGGTCCTGCGGCGTGCGTATGAGATCACGTACACGGCCAGACAGACGGGTGTGAACGGCACCGCCGAGGGCGACTCGGCGGCGCTCCTGGAGGCGTGCGGCGTCGACCCCGCGCCCGAGCGGGTGCACGTCCTGACGGACATCGTGGCCATGCACCTCCGCGACCACGTTCATCTATACGAGGACTCGCTGCCCACGCTCCGTCGACTGCGCGAACGAGGGGTTCGAACCGCGCTCGTCAGCAACTGCGACCACTTCGCGGGGCCCCTCGTCGACGCGCTCGGCCTGAAGGACGAGGTCGACGCCCTCGTGTTGTCGTTCGAGGTCGGCGTGCACAAGCCCTCAGCCGGGATCTACCTGGCGGCGCTCGAGGCCCTCGGCGCCCGGGCCGAGCAGACGGTGTTCGTGGACGACCAGCCCGAGTACCTGGACGGCGCCGCAGCGCTCGGCATCGACACCCGGTACATCCGGCGCTCGGCCGAGCCCTGGGAGGGCCGTCACGAGGCTGGCCCGCACCGCATGATCGAGGACCTTTCGAGCCTGCTGCCGCCTGACTCCCGCGACGCGACGGGCCGGCACCACGAGTTCCGTAGGCCGCTCTGAGGACTCGACAAGATCCGCGAGACGCGGCAGAGTGGATGGTGCGGGAGGGGCGAAGCGCGCTCGCCCGCCGACCGACAGCGATGCACAGATGACCCAGTCCGCGCTGAGGGTGGTTCCGAACCGACCGGCGCGACTCCGCGTGATCACCGCGGGCAACGTCGGCAACGTCCAGTCGCGGCTGGGTTCCGGCGGTTTCGACGTCGTCGCCGTCGTCGACACCGAGGCGGAGCTCGTCGTCGCCGTCGGGAACAGCGATCCGGACGCGATCGTCGTCGAGGCCGACCTGTGCAAGTCGCTGGAGCACGTGCACGCGCTCGCGCCCGATGCCGCCCTGATCGTCGTCGGCGACCACACGCCGGCGGGGGCGCTCGGCCACATCGACCGTGGCGTGACCGGGACGGTCCTGGCCAGGCTGATCCAGGCGCTCGCGGCAGGCGGCGTGGCCTCGGTGGTCGCGTTCCCGGGGTTCACGCCGGCGCCGACGCCGGTCCGTCTCAGCCACCTGACGCACTCGGCGCGGCAGGCGCTTGCCGCCGGGACGACGGCGACCGTCGTCGCGGCGGCCATCGGCGTGACGATCCTCCGGGGCGCGTCGCCCGAGACGGTGCGCCCGAACCCTCCTCCCGCCTCGCGGCCGTCGGTCTCGGCACCGGTGGCGGCCCCTGGCCCGGTCCTTCCCTCGGAGGTCGTGCCTCACGGTCAGCCGCTCACGCCGCGGCGCGAGGCCCGCCCGCCGGTCGAGACCGCGCGTCAGCAGACGGTCGGCCACGTGCCGGGCGGCCCCGCGGCGCCGCCGGTCGAGACCCCGCCGGACGCACCGCCCGACGCCCCTCCGCCGGACGAGGAGCCCGCGGCTACCCACCCGCCAGGGCACGCGAAGGGCTGGGAGAACAAGCCGCCGAAGCACGACGACAACGGCCACCACGAGGGGTGGACGAAGGGGAACGGCCCAAAGGACTGAGCCGGAACAGCGACCCGCATCGTCCGCCGACCGCCCCGATCCCCGGTGCTACCCTTTGTGGGCTGCGCCGGTAGCTCAATGGACAGAGCATCTGACTACGGATCAGAAGGTTGGGGGTTCGACTCCCTCCCGGCGCGCCAGATTCCGGCCGATGTCGTTCGCAGCCACATCGTGACGAGACCCCGGCCCGGGGACCGGGGTCTCGATCGGATCGAGTCGTCAGATCACCGGCACTGACCGCAGATCTCGTCGTCGATGATGACCGGAGCACCGTTGTCGGCCGTGTAGGAGATCTCGGGTTCCGCCGCCGCACCCTGAGTCGCCCGCTGCTCGGCCCAGAACCGTTGCGCCACCGCTGCCCTCAGGGCCTCGATGTCGGGGTGGGTGCTCGTAGACGTCGGTCGGCTGGAGGCGGTCCCGCGCTGCTCGGCCCAGAACCGCTGCGCCACCGCGGCCTTCAGTTGGGCCATCTCGACGTCGCTGCGGACGCCGGTGGAGCCCCGTTCGGTGACCGTGGCGGAGTCGGACGCGGGCGCGGTCGCCGTGTCGCCCTCGGTGGTGGAGACGACGGCGAGCGCTCCTGCGAGCGCCAGCGCCACCCCGATGACGACCCACGCCGGAACCCGGATCGGGTCCCGTCCCCTCACCACCTCGCTGTTCGCAGCCATCGTGCCCTCCCCTCCTCTGGACGCCTGGGGGGAGCGTAGGGGGCGGCCATGGACGGTTCGGTGACGGCAGCCACCCAGCGGAGGTGACGCTCATCACCCCTCCTGATCGACATCGAAGGAAGGAACCGAACCGAGAACGCCGGTCAGCGGCCCGCGCCAGCGTGACGTGGGAGCGGGCTTCCAGGCCAGACGTCATGGCGGACGCGACCAGGGACGCTGTTGGGAACCGCCGATATCGCGTCAGCTGCGTAGGGTGACGGGATGGTGAGTGGAAGCTGGGTCGAACGGGGTGCGATCCCCCGTGGGCCACGCGCGAACGTGAAGAGCCTGATCCTCGGAGGCTGTTTCGCCCTCCTGCTCGCCGCGTGCTCGAGCGAACAGGCCTCGGGCGGCGTGCCGTGGGGGCCGAACGACATCCCGCCCGAGCTCTACGGCCAGCCGTACACGGGCTCGAAGGTGTACTTCGCGCCGGCGAGAGCCGTCGAGAAGCTGGAGGAGGCGCGCGTCGCCGAGATGCACGTGATCGTGAAGCTGGCGGGGAAGCAGGAGCACTACCAGAACCCCGACGGGACGTTCAACCTCGACCTGTGGAAGGCGCAGGTGGATCGGTACCGAGACGTGCCGTTCGACGGGTTCGTCGCCGACGGGACCATCGTGGCGCATCAGATCGTGAGTGAGGCGAAGGCCCCGGACCAGTTCGGCGGAGCCGTCATCACGAACGACGTGCTCGACGAGATGGCGGCGTACAGCAAGTCGATCTGGCCGACCATGCCGACGCTCGTCCGCGCCGACGCCACCGATCTCGAGGAGCAGGCGGCGGGGAACGAAACGCCGTGGCCGGGCTGGACGTGGCAGCACCTCGACGCCGCGTCGTCTCGGTACCTGGTCCGGAAGGGCGATCCGGCTGCGTTCGCCGAGGCCGAGCAGGCCTCGGCCGACCGGCAGGGGCTCGCGCTCGCGATGGGCCTGAACGTGCTGAGCGGCGGCGACGGCTCCAGCGGCTTCCCGAGCCCGGAACTCTCCGGCGCCTGGGCGATGTCCGCCGACGAGCTGCGCACGTATACCGCGGCCCTGCTCGAGCACTCCGAGGCCTGCTCCTTCGAGATGTGGAAGTACTTCTCGACCACGCCCTACTTCACCGAGCCGGAGATCGCCGAGGCGATGGACGACGTCGCCGAGATCGCCGCCGACTACCCGACGCATCCCTGTGCCGCGGGCGAACGAACGGGCGCGGCACCGTCGCCGAGCGGCTAGGCCAGCTCGGGATGCCGTCACCGGGCAGCCGAGACGACGTGGGCGTCAGACCTCGCTGCCGCGCCAGGCCTCCCGAACCCGGAGCCGCGGACCGATCCGGAGCACCGCGCCCGCGTAGATCCGACCTGCGAGGACCACCATCCCGTAGATCGATCCGACGACAACGGCGATCGACAGGGCGATCTGCCACCAGGGCACGCTCGCGTGCGCGATGCGGACGATCATGACCATCGGCGCGGTGGGTGGGAACAGGGATCCGA
>DASTPT010000097.1:0-2701 GCA_035762085.1 Actinomycetota bacterium
GGCTCGGCGCCCGTCGGCGACGAGATGCTCGAACCTGGACAGGTCCAGCCGATCCTCGTCGACGTCGAGCTCGTAGCCGGGGACTCGGAGCGCGATCTGGATCCCGTCCTCGCGGAGGGTCGTCCGCAGTCGCGAAACGTAGACCTGGAGCGCGTGGTGTGCCGTCGCCGGCGGCTTCCCCTCCCACACGTCCTCGATGAGCCGGTCGACCGAGACGACACGGTTCGCGTGGACGATCAGATCGGCGAGGAGGGCGCGCTGACGCCGTCCACCCATCGGGCGGGAGAGATCGTCCTGCACGACCTCGAGAGGACCCAGGACCCGCAGCTCCATCGGACCGAAACCCCATCGGCGCGGCTCCGATCGCCACCTAAGCACTACGCGACGGGCTGTCGCCGTCCGAACGGCCCCGGCAGACAGGGACCCGCGGGAACGCGCGACGTCCGGCGGCGTCGTCCCGCCCCCCAAGCGCCCGCGCGGTAGACGGTCCGGCTAGACGACCCCCGCCCGGTTGGGTCCTTCGGCCCGACCTTGCATCGGAACGCGGGCGCTATCCTCGTTGGCATGGCGCCCAAAGAGAACACGCAGTGGTACGACCTCTACCACGAGGTCGTCCAGACGAACCTGTGCACGGGGTGCACCGCGTGCATCGTGGCCTGTCCGTTCCACGTCCTCGGCTACGAGGACTACCACCCGATCCAGCTGCAGGAGGACGGGGTCGACCAGTGCGCGCACGGCGACCGTGGCTGTTCGCTGTGCACCTTGGCGTGCCCGCGCTTCCGCGAATGGGAGGGCGAGATCGACATGCAGCTCTTCGGTGCGACCCGCGCGCCCGAGGAGGTCATCGGCAAGTACCAGGACATCGTGCTCGCCCGCGCGGCGAGTCCGGAGGTGCTCGCGCACGGGCAGGACGGCGGGGTGGTCTCGTCGCTCCTGATCTGGGGGCTCGAGAACGGCGAGATCGACGGCGTGTGCACGTCCCGGCTCTCGGAGGAGCGGCCGTGGGACTGCGAGCCGGCGGTCGTGACGGACCGCGACGGCGTGCTCGCCTCGGCCGGCTCGCGGTACACCTACTCGCCGAACCCGCTCGCGATGCTGAAGGCGGCCGAGATGGGCCTGTCGAAGCTCGCGCTCGTCGGCATGGGGTGCCAGGCGAGCGCGCCCGGCTCGATGGCCGCGCGCCGTGTGAACAAGTGGGCGAAGAAGGTGAGCTGGACCCTCGGCCTGCTGTGCTCGAAGAGCTTCACGTACGAGGGCCTGATGGTCGAGATCGCACAGAAGGAGCTCGGCCTGAGCCTGGACGACATCGTCCGCGTGAACATCAAGGGCAAGCTGCTCTTCTATACGAAGGACGGCGAGGAGCTCACGTACGGACTGAAGAAGTCGCACGTGTACACGCGCCCCGGGTGCCTGCATTGCCCGGACTTCGCGGCCGAGCACGCCGACATCTCGTTCGGCGGCCTCGGGCAGGGCGAGGGCTGGACCCTCACGATCATCCGGACCGAGAAAGGCCGCGACGTCTGGGATCGCGCCGTCGCCGCCGGCGTGGTCGAGTGGAAACCGGGCTCCGAGGACCAGGGCGCGATCGACCTCATGCACAAGCTCTCGGTGAAGTCGCGCGAGCGCTGGCTCCCCGGCACGGCCTGGGACACGCCCGGCGTCGTTCCGGTCGCCGAGCCCGCCGTGGCGGACGCCTGAGGCCGAGCGTTCGGACCCCCGCCGACGAACGCCCCGGCTCGACGCCGGGGCGTTCGCGCGATGCGTCGGGCGTCAGCCGATCGCGGCCCAGCCGGCGACCGTGGGGTGATCCGCGGTGCTCGGACCGACCTGCGCGGCCCCGCCCGGAGAGCCGAGCCCGCTCACCGCGTCCGAGAAGAACTCCGCGTTGATCGGGGTGAACTGCTTCCATTCCGCCGGGACGTCGTCCTCGTAGAAGATCGCCGTCACGGGGCAGACCGGCTCGCAGGCGCCGCAGTCCACGCACTCGTCGGGTTGGATGTACAACATCCGGCCGCCCTCGTAGATGCAGTCGACCGGGCACTCGTCGACGCAGGCCTTGTCCTTCACGTCGATGCAGGGCTCAGCGATCGTGTAGGTCATCCCGTTTTCCCCTTTTCTACGGTGCGGACCGTGCAAACTCCATCTTAGCGGCGTGGGGCGTGTCCGCAACCCGCCCGGTCAGCCGGATGCGGGCGCCACCGACCGGATCGTCCCGAGGATCGACGGGGCCGGCTCCCCCACCGCGACGGGGTACGCGAGGATCAGGTCGGCGCCCGCCGCCGCGTACTCGGCCAGCCGGGCCTGCGCACCCTCGCCGAATGCCGTGAACCGGTGGACCAGGTCGTCCGGCACGTCCTGGGGGCGGCCGGACGCGACCGCAGTGGCGGCGGCCTTCGCCTCTGCGCCGACCCCGAGCTGGGCGAACTGCCGAGCGTACGCCGGGTATCGGGCGTACTCGCCGGCGGCCGCCTTCGTGACGGTCAGGGCGGCCTCGCGATCCTCGCCCACCCACGACCGGACGTACACGGCGACCGTGACCTCGTCGGGGTCTCGCCCCGCGGAGCGGGCACCCTCGACGACGGCGGCGCGCGCGTACGCGACGCGCTCGGGCGTGCACCAGTTCAGGAGGACGCCGTCGGCGATCCGGCCGCCGAGCTCGAACGCCCTCGGTCCCATCGCCGAGATCCAGAGGGGAACCTCG
>DASTPT010000098.1:0-5192 GCA_035762085.1 Actinomycetota bacterium
AGCGGGTCACGATCGACACGAAGTGAGGTCCCGGGTTCGGGGTAGGCTCGTTTGGCCCGGGTGTCGGAACTGGCAGACGACGGCGCCTTAAAAGCGCTTGTCCCGCGAGGGACGTGTGGGTTCGAATCCCACCCCGGGCACTAACACGCAGGCTCTATCGGGCCTGGATACGGGCCGTTTTCGCGCCACCCCTCGTCGGTCTGATTCCCGCGTGCTAACCAGGTGCTAACCGAGGATGTAATCGGCCACGCTCTGGGCGCTCTCGCGCGCCATCTCGACGGGGATGTGCTGGTACACGTTCATCGTCGTCGCGACGTCATCGTGGCCAGCCGAACCGACAGATCCTTGATATCCATCCCGCTTCTGCGGGCCAGTGTCGCGTATGTGTGGCGGAGGTCGTGGAACCTGATCTGCTTGAGCCCGAGCTTGGACACGCGCCGATGGACGCGCTTGGACTGGTCCTCGGGGTTGAACATCGTCCCCTTCGGGTCGGGAAGGACGAGGTCCAGGTCGGAATACTCGCCCCCGAACGCGAGGCGCTCCTCTAGCTGGCGGCGACGGTGGTCGCGAAGAACTTCGATGGTGCGCGTATCCAGCGGGATGGTCCGGTAGCCCGCGTCGGTCTTTGGGACAGACCAAGTTGGCTTGTGATTCACGGGAACGATGGTGTCGACGATCTTCAGCTCCCCCATGGCCATATCCGTACGAGGCCACTTCAGCCCGAGGAGTTCTCCGCGCCTCATGCTCGTCGTTGGATCCAAGTAGTAGAGGGCGTAGTCGCGATCCTCGCGGACGCCTTCAAGGAAAAGCCGGACCTCTTCGGCACTCCAGAACTGGAGATCCGGGCGGGTAGCAGCGGGAAGGGTGACCCCGATTGCGACGTTCTTGCCGACCAAGCCCTGTACTTGTGCATCGACGAGGGAGATCAGGTGGTTGAGCGACCGGATGGTCCGTGAACTGAGTCCACCCTTGCCGTCGAGTCGGCCCGACTTGGCGAGCTTGGCCCAGAGCTTGTTGAGATCATCCGTCGTCAGGTCCTGGATCCTCATTCCCCCCAGCACGGGCACGACATGGTTCCCCAGGTGGCGTTTGTAACCGTCGTGCGTCGTGTCGCGGAAGGGCGGATACGCCGGAGGGCGTCCTCCGTACGGGTACCGAGCTGAGGGTGGTGCGCTTGTTCCTGTGCCAGATGAACATGCGGTTGTTCAGCAAGTCAGTCGGCTGAGGGATGCAGGCCGCTGGTACCGGAGGATTGCGCTCAGATCGAGAACGACGGCATCAGGCCTCGCTCGGGCGGGAAATGGCACCCGACGATGCTCGCACGTATGTCCAGCGAGACCCGGACCAGGGTAAACACCCCCTGAAATCGAAACGTATCCCGCCCGGCTAGCAGCTAGAGGACTCCTCGCCGTACGCGCCAGTTGCGGGTCAACACCAGTGCGCGTCCGCCCAGGACTCAACCTCGGCTCGATCCCACCGGCGCGGCGACCCCGAGACGGGCTGCGGGAACCCGTACCCGTCAAGCAGTCCCAGACCATGCGAGGAGGCTCTCGCCCATCTCAACAACGTCCGTGGGAGATACAGCTAGTTCGCTCGCGGCATGATCTCGATTCCGAGGGAGAACGGCACGTCACCCTGCGGCCAGACGGCGATGCACTCAAGTGCGTGCTTGCCTGGCTCTTGGTCGAGGACCGCACGGCCGTTCGTCATCTCGATCCGCGCCATCGTGTCGAGCTGGGGTCGTAGCCAACCGATGAAGCACCTGACCCTCTTCGCCGACCCTTCGATCCTGAGCTCGGTCCCTTGCGGCACCTGGAGCACAGGGCCAAGGTCCCCGGCGGTCGGCCCGAACTTGTCAACGCAGCGGAAGCGAGGTTTGTCCTTCCAGCAGTGTGACCCCACGTACGGCTTACGGGTCTCCTCGCCGAAACGAGCCTCCGCCTTCGCATGATCTCCAATCGTGAAGGCGACCACGAGGTGCTCGGTCCCCGACGGTCGTGGAGAGGGATCCTTCCCCGAACCTGATCCCGACGACGTGCACGTCGCAGTGACGAGGACACCAACGGCCAGCGCGATCCACGGATGAGGCCTCATCTTCATGACATGATGCCGCTGCTCTGGAGGATCGTGACGGATGAGCATCCGTCACTCTCGGGCGGGGCTCGTCGGGATGCTCCGAGAGGCGGCGGATGTGTCCCCGAAGCACCCTGAGGGAGGCCCCGAATCGTCACGTTTCCCTGGCGCAGGGGCATAGTCAGGTCATGGGGGCACCGGTCACGCTGGCGCTGGTCTCGGTCGTCCTTGTCACGGGATGCACGGAGACACCGACCGAGCCGACGCCAGCCTCGCCGACCGAAACCGTCTCCCCAAGCATGGAGGCCACGCCTTCGGCGGTCCGCGTGGCCGATGTCGATTCGTTCCTCAAGGCGTTGGACGCCGCCGGTTTCGATGTCCGCGAAGGGCGGGTAGTAGACGGTCTCGGGTTCCCGGTGTGGCCTCCCGGCCGCGAGGTCTGCATCAACGGCGTACGGGTCACGGCCTACGAGTTCGCGACCGATGCCGAGGCCGGTGACGTACGGTCCGCCATCACCCAAGACGGCTATGGCATCCCGACCGGTGGGGAGGCGTTGGCGCACGTTGACTGGATAGGGCGGCCGCACTTCTTCGCCGGCGGCCGGTTGATCGTCCTGTACATCGGCTCCGATAAGGAGGGCACGCTCGACGCGCTCGAGCTCGTCCTCGGGCAGCAGTTCGCAGGCTCGGACGAGGGTGGGCGATCGACGGAGCTCGGGTTGGGCCCTGATCAAGACCCGTGCAACGGTCCCTAGCCATCCTGCCGGGTTCATATCGGGGAGCTATCTGGCAATCGACGCCGGGCAGGACCCCTACCTGAGGGCGGTGCTCGTCGGGATGCTGCGGGAGGCTAGGTGAGGCTCCTGACCCGCGCGGACACCTCTCCGTCCGGGGCGACCCGAAGCTTCATCAGCCCATCGAGCGCCGGGGACGACACGGACGATGGTCGAGATAGCCTCCGCTCGTACTTGACCTTCATGTCAAGTCCCCGGTGGTGCATACCTGGGCCTGCTCATCGGGGATGAGGCGCGAGACGGTGAGCTTCAGCGTCCCCTTCCCTCGCTGTTGCCCGATCCGCCCGTGCAGATGAAGGGCCTCGTCCCCAAAGGCGAGATCGAGATTCACGAACAAGTCCTCCTTGAGGCGGAAACCGTCGCCACCTCAGCCGATCCCCACGCCTCGGATCTGCGGAGGCCGGCACGTTCGGCCGGCGCGGAGCACGGATCAGCGTACGGATCCCGGGAGGGTCCTCCACGAAACGGCGGTCTCGAACATCCATGGAGCAGATGGACAGCTCTTGGAGTCTCACGCAGCAGGTCCACGAGGAGGCGGCGCCAGCGCTGACCTTCGAGGACCTCTTCGCGGCCCAGCATGCGCGGCTCTACCGCGCCCTCTACCTGATCGTCGGGAACAGCCACGAGGCCGAGGAGCTGATGCAGGACGCCTTCGTCCATGTTCTCGAACGGTGGGACCGGATCGACAACCCGACCGGATACCTGTACAGGTCAGCCTTGAACTCGACGCGCAGCCGGTTCCGCCGTCTCAAGATGGCCGCCACGCGGACCCTGGCGCCAGATCAACCCGAGGACCCCTTCGCCGCCGCTGACCTTCGCGACCAGGTCGTGCGTGCACTCCGGGACCTCCCGAAGCGCCAGCGCGCCGCGCTGGTGCTCCTGGATCTCCTCGACCAGGGGAGCGAGGAGGCAGCCGCGATCCTCGAGGTCACGCCCGCAACCGTCCGCTCGCTCGCTTCTCATGCCCGAGCGGCCCTGAGGCTCTCGATGGAGGCCCGAGATGACGGATAGTTCACACCGGACGCTCGAACGCATCGCGAGCCGCGTCCCGGTCCCGGAACCTGCCTACGAGCGGCTCCTGCGCCGACGCGATCGCAGGCACCGGAACCAGCGCATCACCGCGGGTGCCGTCGGCATCGCGATCTTCGCAGTCGCGGTGTGGATCATCGCGACCGCCGGGTCGCTCGAGCGTACCCAGACGCCATCCGTGACCGGACCAACGACGCCGGATGTAACCGGACCGACGGCCCCGCCCGATCCTCCACCCGTGGGTTTGGTCGGCCTGCCCCCCGAGGGAGCAACGCTGAGCACGCCAAGCAGGGGCGAGCTCGTCCTCGGCTTCATGTTCGGCCACTCCGGGGGGGACCCCGGGAGGTTCAGTGTCCTCGTGTACGCGGACGGGCGGCTGATCTGGCAACGGCAGGGCGGAGGCGAGGGTGACTACGCGATCGAGTACTCGACCGGCCTCCTCGAGCAGCGCCTCACGCCCGAGGGCGTCGAACTCGTGAGGGCCGAGGTGCTCTCGACCGGACTCTTCGACCGGGACCGCAACCTCGGCTACGTGGGCAACATGTACTTCGGCCTGATCGAGGTCAGCAACGGTGACCGGCTCATCCGCGTCGGCTGGGGTGATCAGGGTCCAGAGGGCGTGGCCAGGGAGGTGCCGACCCCGGAGCAAGTGAGCGCTCTCCAGCGGCTCGAAGCGCGGCTCGCGGATCCGGCGTCGTGGCTGCCATCGAGCGCGTGGGAGGACCGGAAGATCAGGCCCTACATCGCATCCTGGTACTCCGTCTGCGCGGAGGGGGATCCGTCGGTCGAGCTGCCTCGCCTCCTGGCCCTGCTGCCGGCACCGGCCGAGGACCTGCTCCGCGTCAAGGACTGGACGAGCGGGGAGTACGTCGGTGACTACGGGATCATCACCCACTACTGCTCTCAGGTCACGACCGACGAGGCCCGTGCGGTGGCGGACGTTCTCGACGATGCAGGGTACGTAGAGCGGGAAGGCGCGTTCGGGGCACGATATCGATCCCGGCCCCAGGGCCGGTCAGATACCACGATATACGTCTCGTTCGAGCCGGCCCTCCAGGAGTTCTGACCTGTTGGCAGACGCCGGAAGAGGGCGACCGTTGAGGGGTTCTTGCCGTGAGCGAGTGGGTCTGCCTCCGGTGTGACTGGACCGGCGGCGGGGACGGAACCGCCTGTCCCGAGTGCGGTGTCTCCCTCTATCGCCGGGCGGAGCCGACGACGCCGCGTGGAGCACCGGCGAGGGCTGGCGCGGAACCGACGACCCCGCGCGAGGTCGTGCCGGGGGCCCGCGCTGGGCCG
>DASTPT010000099.1:0-3343 GCA_035762085.1 Actinomycetota bacterium
GGGTAGTCGCGGAAGGGGGGCCAGCGCTCGACCTGGCGGGCGTAGAGCTCGTCGCGCTCGGGTCCCGTGATCTCGGTCGCCCGGACGCGGATCGTCTGCGTCCCGACCTCGACCGTCGCGTCCGGGTTCGCCTCGAGGTTCAGGTACCACTCGGGGTGGCTGGGCGCGCCGCCCTTCGAGCCGAACACGACGAACCGGTCGCCGTCGGGCAGGTAGACGAGCGGCGTGACGTGCTCGCGCCCGGTCCGGCGGCCGGTCGAGTGCAGGATCAGGAGCGACGCCCCCTCGAAATGGCCGCCGACCACGCCACCGTTGGCTCGGAACTCCTCGACGATCCGTCGGTTCCGTTCGTTCATCCGAGCCATCGTGCCGCGGTTGCCCGGATCGTGCGGATCGGCGCGCGCCGACTCCGGGTCCCGTGTCGAACGCGACCTTGTGCCCTGGTCCCATCGACGAGCGGGGACGACGCTCGGGTTGGCATCGAGGAGAGAGTGGCCCGATGGAGGGGATGGCACCGTCGGTCGGTCGCCTCTGCGACGCGCTCGAGGCGGCGAGCGCGCGGTTCGTCGCGATGCTCCGGACCGGCCCGGACCCTTCGGCGCCCGCGATCGGCGTCTGGACGGTCGGCGAGACGGCGGCGCACGCGGCCTACAGCCCGACGTACTTCCTCGACGTGGCGAGGAACGAGGTCGCCGAGCCCGAGGTGATCGACGAGGTGGCCCGGAACAACGCCGCCTACCTCGCCGCCGAGCCCGAGCGGCGGCCGACCGTGCTCGCCGACCGATCGGAGGCCGCCGATGCCGAGCTGATCGCGTTCGCGCGGACCGTCGTCGGCGATCCGATCGTCGAGCCGTTCGCCGGCGCGAAGACGCCGCTCTCGGCGGTGCTCGCGACCGAGCTGACCGAGCTGCTCGTCCACGGGTACGACATCGCGCGAGCCGCGCGGCTTCCGTGGCCGATCCCGCACGACGAGGCAACGCTGGCGCTCGAGGGGCTCTTGCCGCTGTTCCCCGCGATCGTCGACGAGGACCGCGCGCGAGGCGTGGCCGTGCGCTGCGAGCTGCGGATCCGCGGCGGAGAACGGGTCCTGCTCGCGCTCGAGCGCGGGAGCCTCACCGTCGAGCCGTTCGCTCGGGGTACCCGGACGGACTGCCGTATGTCCGTCGATCCTGCGACCTTCCTCCTGCTGACCTTCCATCGCGTCGGAGTCGCCGGTTCGGTGCTGCGGGGGCGGGTCCTCGTGTGGGGCCGCCGGCCGTGGCGAGCGCTGGCGCTGCAGAAGGCCTTCAAGACCGTCTGACTCGCGGGCTCACACGATCGGTCGTAGCCCGTTCTCCCGACGTGTGCGGAGCGCCATTCGAGTCCACCATCCGTGCCGGGGCTGGGAAGGGGAGGTCGGATGGCCACGGAGGGCTTGCACGCGGATCTGGTCCTCGAGGGCGGTGGCGTGAAGGGCATCGGCCTGGTCGGCGCGTACGCGACGCTCCGGGACCGGGGCTACCAGATCAACCGGATCGCCGGGACCTCGGCGGGCGCGATCGTCGGCGCGCTCATCGCCGCGGACATCTCGCCGGTCGAGCTCGAGAACGTGATGAGCACGATCGACTACGGCCGGTTCGAGGACAAGGGGTTCGCGGACCACCTGGGACTGGTCGGCAAGGGGGCGTCCCTGCTGTTCGAGAAGGGCATCTACGAGGGCACCTACCTCATCGAGTGGCTCACGGCGGAGCTCGCGAGGCTCGGCGTCCGGACGTTCGCGGATCTGCGGATCGAGGATCCGGGAAGCTCGCTGCCGCCCGAACGGGCCTACCGATTGGTCGTGATGGTCTCCGACGTCACGCGGGGCCGGCTGGTCCGCCTTCCTTGGGACTACCCGCAGTACGGGCTGGATCCGGACGAGCGGTCGGTCGCCGAGGCGGTCCGCGCGTCGATGTCGATCCCGTTCTTCTACGAGCCGCTTCGGTTCAAGGCCGTCGCGCCCGACGGCCGACGGGAGGTCTCGTACCTGGTGGACGGCGGGATGCTGTCGAACTTCCCGATCGCGGTGTTCGACCGGACCGACGGCCGACCGCCGCGCTGGCCGACGTTCGGCATCAAGCTCTCTGCGCAGCCCGATGCGGCGCTCCGGCACAAGTACGAGGTGCGCGGGACGTTCTCGCTCGCGCTCGCGATGCTCGGCACGATGACCGGGTTCCACGACCAGATCCACGTGGACGACCCGGCGACGCTCGAGCGCACGATGTTCGTCGAGACGTACGGCGTCCGCGCCACCGACTTCGACATCACCCCCGACATGCAGGACATGCTGTTCCGGAGCGGGGTGACGGCCGCCACGAGGTTCCTCGAGGGCTGGGACTTCGATCGCTACGTGGCGCGGTTCCGAGCCCCGGAGGTCGACCCGGGCCTGGCGCCGTAGCGCGAGCCGAGGCTCGACCGGACCACGGCCCGGACGCGCGGGGAGGGACGGTGACGTCGTGGTTCGCTACTTCCGGACCGCCGGCCTCGGCTCAGTGGTCTCCCGCGGCTCGGGGACGCTCACGACGTCCCGTGGGGGCGTGGGTTCCTCCCGGTCCTCGGTGGACCTCCCGCCCTCCGCCTCCCTGCCTCGCTGACGGATCCGAGCGAACTCGAGCGCGCCGGACGTCGCGAAGTAGAAGCCGACGACCAGCGCGACCTGCCCGAGCAGATCGTTCGTGATCCGACTCGCGAAGTCCGTCGGCGTGTACGTCGAGAACACGAACAGGCCGAGGATCGCGAAATACGTGACGACGAACGTGCCGGCGATCGCCGTGCGCATCTGTGATGCCTCGAGCGCCGTGCGGTCCGAGAGGTAGTTCCCGATCAGGAGGAATCCGATGAAGCTGATCACGGCCGCGGCGATCAGGGCGCCGGCGAGGTAGACGCGCTCGCTCGACTGGGCGATCACGTTCAGCGCGAGCCCGCCCCACAGGACGCCCAGGACCAGGGCGCCGACGATGAGCGATGCCCGGATCGCGCGCTTCGTGGCGATCTGCGCCTCTTCCGGCGTCCGGCCCAGCTGCCCGGGGCGCGATGCTGATCGTTGCCGTTCGTCCATGGGCGCCCCTCCGCACCCTTGATATCCGGGTGGAACGGGTCGGCGCGAGTCGGCCATCCGGGCTGCAGCAGGTTGTGGAGACCCCGCCCGCGTGAGGTTCGCAGAGCGATTACGCTGGTCGGATGCCGATCGCGGTCTGGACCGGGACGCTGAGCTTCGGGCTCGTCACGATCCCCGTGAAGCTCTATCCGGCCACGCAGCCGAAGGACGTGCGGTTCCACCTGATGGACCGCGAGGGCCGGCGCATCCGGTACCGGCGCGTGGTCG
>DASTPT010000100.1:0-8902 GCA_035762085.1 Actinomycetota bacterium
CAGGTAGTCGCGTGGACTGGCCGGCGAGCGGAGCAGGCCGCCGACGCCCTCGGTCAGCGCGAGCCCTAGCGCCCAGACCCCGGCCCCGGCGAACGCAAGCCACAAGAGGCGCCGCCACGAGAGTCGCTCGGCCAGCCACGGGCCGAGCGCGACGGCGGCCGGGGCGGCCGCGAGCGTCAGCACGCCGGGCCAGGCGAGCCGGACGTCCAGATGTCCGACGAGCGGCGGCAGATTCACGTAGAGCCGGTGCCCGCGCGCCTGGAGCCATCGGCCCCACACGTGGACCACGATGACGAGGGCCGCCCAGGCCACGACGGCCACGAGCTCAGGCGTCACCCATCGGCGCGTGGTCGGCGTCGTCGGGTGCGCGCGCTCGCGGACGGCCAGCGCGCTCATCGATCGCCTCGCCGGCGATCGCTGCGAGCGCGGACCCAGGTCCCCACGGCGACGGCCGCCCACGTGACCGCGAAGGCCATCAGGAGCCCGGCGCCGTAGTCGCGCGGAAGCAGGCTGGCATTGTCGGCCGCTCGATCGCCGAGGATCGGCGGGAGGGCCACCAGCACGAGCGCGCCGCTCACGACGGCCCCGACGACGATGGGTCCGCGGAGCCGGGGTGGGACCCTCGGACCGAGCAGAACGGCCAGCCCCGCGACGAGCGGCGCGAAGACGAGGTCGTGCGCGAGGGCGAGCCCGAGGAACCAGGCCGCGAACTCCGCCGGGCGTGTCGCCCCAGAGCGCTGTACCAACGTCCACACGCCGAAGGCGATCGGGATCCACCCGACGACGGCCGCCGCCCAGAAACGCGACCGTGCTCCCCGGCAGCGGTCCTGGGTCGGCCGGTCGGCGGGCGATCGCTCACCGGACCACCACCGCCGTCACCCACTTCGTCTGCAGCACCCCGGGTCGGTTCGGCGCGATCAGCCGGACGGGGTAGCCGTGGTCGATGTGGAGGGGCTCCCCGTCGAGCTCGAGCGCCAGCAGCGCGTCCGGGTCCGCCGCCTGCGCGGCATCCAGCTCGGAGCTCGCATACGCCGTGCCAGGCTCCTGGAGCGAGACGACCTCGGCCGCCGCACCCTGAGGCGCGCCGGCCATCGCGAGCAGGTCGCGGACCGCGATCCCGCCCCACGTCGCCGTCGCGCTCCACCCGTCCACGCAGGTGACCGGCAGCACCGCGCGATGCCGCGGGGCGGCGCGCAGGTCGTCGAGCGACAGCTCGAGCGGCGTCGTCACGTCGCCGGTCACCCGGAGACGGAACGCCGGGTCCATCGCGGCCTCGATCACGCCCGCCGAGCGCGCCGTCCGATTCACGGGCACCCCCTGCGGCCCCACGCGAGGGTCGCGCGGCGCGAGGACCGAGACCGACGCGAGCGGGCGGACGGTCTGTCCCACGGTCGCGACCGTGACGACGCCTGCGGCGGCCGCTGCCGAGCCCAGGAAGGCTCGACGGGTGACCCCGGACCTGGACGGTGCCGAAACGGACGGTGCGGGAACGGACGGTGCGGCGACCGCCGGGCGTTCCCGCGCGAGCGCCCTCGCGGCGACGTGGAGCTTCGCCCCGACGTGAGCGACGAGCGCGCCGATCGTGATCCACGACGCGGCGTAGTGCGCGGCGGGGAACGAGAACCCCCAAGGGCGCATCCGCGAGATGCTCCCGATCCCCGTGAACAGCATGAACAGCGACCCGCCCACCAGCGGCACGAGCGTGATGCGCTCGACCAGGTGCCCGGCGCTCCTGAACGGGGGCCACGTCCAGAACCTCGGGACCACGACGTACAGCTTCGCGAGCAACAGCGGGATCGCGGCGATGCCGGTCGCGACGTGGAGGCCCTGCGTCACACGGTACAGCCACAGGGGCCGCGGAGGCCACGAGAACCACACCGGTGGGTGCTGGATCGCATGCGACAGGAGCCCGGTGAGGAAGCACACGCCGAACGCGACCCCGAGCGCGATCCCGAGCCACGCCGCGGAGCGCTCCGCGTCCGGGCGCGGCCGGAAGGCGCCCGCACGAAACGGCCCTACGCGGGGCGGCGCCAGCCGGCGGAGCCGCCCGTCGAGCGCGCTCCGGCGGCCGGCCGGCGTCCCGGCGGTCACCGGTCGAGCCCCCCGAACCACCGGCCCTCCGCCGTCCAGATCTCGACGACGCGCAACCCGGCGTCGGTCGCCGGTCGCTCCACCCCGTCGACGCTCACCCTGGCCCACGCGAACCACGCCGAGCGCCGGTCGCCGATCTCGAGCGCGACGCGCATCCGCTCGGTCGCGTCCCCCGGCGCGTCGAGCTCGACGAGCACCCTGCCGCCGGGACGGAGCAGCGCGCGGATCCGCCCGAACAGCGCTCGCGGATCGCCGCCGATCCCGACGTTCCCGTCGAGGAGCAGGGCCGTGCCCCACGATCCCTCGTTCGGCAGACGGTCGAACACCGAAGCCCGAAGGACGCGCGCGCCGCGGGCGCGGGCTGCGAGGACGGCCCGAGGGGACAGGTCCACACCGAGCGCCGGCACGCCGGACGCCATGAGCGCGATCGTGTGCCGACCAGGACCGCACCCCAGGTCGAGCACGTCAGGCACCGCGCGCCCCAGCAGGTCGAGCTCGGCGACGCTCGGTGGCCCGAACCACCGGTCGACATGGAGCGGCAGGCACCCCCCGCGGTCGGTCCGCAGACGCAGCGGCGCAGCCGCAGGTCGGTCGAGTCCGAGGAGCGCACTCACACCATCGCTCCGGCGGGCTCATGGATCTCGCGCAGCGCGAGCGCGAAACGTGAGGTCGGCGCGAGCCCGGCCACCGCCCACCCATCCGCGATCCGGTCGACGTCGCGCAGCGGCGGCAGCCCGGCGACGCGCAGCCCGAGCGCGTCCAGCCGAGCGCGCTGCCGGGCGGCCGTTCGCGCCGAGCTCATCGGCACGCCGAGGAACACGGCCGGGTCGGGCTCGTGCAGCCCGATCGCCCAGAACCCGCCGTCGACCGCCCGGCCGAGGACCGCGTCGACCCCGGGCGACCCGAGCGCCCGGATCGACTGGCCCAACAGGGCCGGTGTCACCTGCGGCGTGTCCATCCCGACGAGCAGCGAGGGTCCGCCGACGTCCTCGAAGGCCGCTCCGAGACGCTCGTCCAGGCCGCCCCCCCGCTGTGGCACGACCTCGAAGCCGGCGGAGACCCACGGCCCTGGGTCTCCATCGAGCGCCAGGACGCGTCGCCGGACCCCAGACGTCGCGACGACCGCCGCGAGCGTGTCGGCGAGCGCCGCCTCGGCGAGCGCCGACGCTTGCTCTGGCGTGCAGGGAGGACAGAGTCTCGTCTTCGAGCGCCCGGGCGCCGGCGCCTTCGCGATCACGATGAGGTTCATCGGAGCACCCTCGCCATGTCGTGCACGACGCGGCCAGTCCCACGGACGGTCCCCGTCACCTTCGAGCGCCCGGAGCGGGCACGGTACGGCACCGGGATCTCGCGGATCCGCCAGCCCTCCGCCGCGGCGCGTACCACCATCTCGAGTGGCCATCCGAAACGACGATCCCTCAGCCGCAGCCGCAGGAGCGCATCGCGCCGAGCGGACCGCATCGGCCCAAGGTCCGTCAGCGAGATCCCGGTCCGGCGGCGCACCTCCCACGCGAGCGCCCGGTTCGCCAGCCGGGCGTGGATCGGCCACGCGCCACGCTCCGGCAGACGGGCGCCGAGCGCGAGGTCGGCCGACCCCGCCACGACCGCTTCGGCCACGAGCGGGAGGTCGCGCGGATCGAGCGACCCGTCGCAGTCCATGAAGCACACGACGCCGTCGCTCGCGGCCGTGAGTCCGGCGAAGCACGCCGCCCCGAAGCCCGGCCGGGGCTCCGTGACGACGGGCGAGCCCAGCCGCCGAGCGATCGCCGCCGACCCGTCCGTCGAGCCGTTGTCGACCACGATCGGCGCGTAGCCGGCCGGCATCCGGCCGAGCACCCACGGCAGGGCCTTGGCCTCGTTCAGGACCGGGAGCACGACGTCCGGCATGGGCGCAAGTCTCGGGGCCCGCTCCTTACCGAACCCTTTCGAACCGCGGAACGAACCCTCACACGTCGCCGCCCGTAACGCTTCTGCAATGTCCCTGGTCCATGATGGTGAGATGCACGCGACGAGGGTGCTCGTCGTCGACGACGAGCCGATGGTCCGCGAGGTCCTGGCTCGGTACCTCGAGAAGGAGGGCTTCGCCGTGGACGTCGCCGAGGACGGCGAGGCGGCCCTTGCGACCGTCGAGGTGACCCGGCCCGACCTCGTGCTCCTGGATCTGATGCTGCCGAAGGTCGACGGGCTCGAGGTGTTCCGTCGCATCCGGGCGCGGATGCCGACCGCCGTCATCATGCTCACGGCGAAGGGCGAGGAGACCGACCGTGTCGTGGGACTCGAGCTCGGCGCCGACGACTACGTCACGAAGCCGTTCTCTCCGCGCGAGGTCGTCGCGCGGGTGCGCGCCGTGCTGCGACGCTCGGCACCGACGCCGGTGCCGGAGATCGACGTCATCACCCACGGCGATCTCGCGATCGACGTACCTCGCCGCGAGGTTCGGCGCGGCGACGTGCCCGTGAAGCTCACGCGCAAGGAGTTCGACCTGCTCGTGGCGCTCGCCTCGAGCCCGGGGCGGACGTTCACGCGCACCGAGCTCCTCGAGGACGTCTGGGACTTCGCGTGGGACGGCGACACGAACACCGTCACCGTCCACGTCCGTCGGCTCCGCGAGAAGATCGAGGACGACCCGTCGGCGCCCACCCGGCTGGTCACCGTGTGGGGCGTGGGTTACCGGTTCGACCCATGAGCGCGTGGCGCGCCGTCGTGCTCGTCGGTGTCGCCGCCGCGCTCGGCGCGCTCGGGACGTTCCTCGTGGGCGTCGCCACCGGCATGGGGAGCGGCGACATCGCCCACCTGGCGACGTACGTGCTCCCGGCGCTCGTCGTCACCGTCGTCGCGATGGCGATCGCCGGCCGTGTGCTCGCCCGTGCCTCGCTCCGCCAGCGGTTCGTCGCGGTCGGGATCGTCGGCGCGATCGTCGCGCTGGCGAACCTGTGGGTGCTCTCGCGCACGATGTTCGTGTCCGAGCACGACGCGACACTCCTCGGCGCCCTCCTCCTGTACTCGGCGGGGGCGGGGGTGGGGGCGGCGATCGTGCTCGCGCGCGGCGCCGGGACCGCGGTCGACCGGCTGACCGACGCGGCGCGGGACATGGGCGACGGGCGTCTGGACCGTCGCGTCGGCGCGCTCGATGCGGGACCCGAGCTCGACGCGCTCGCGAGCACGCTCGACGACATGGCGTCGCGGCTGGAGGCCTCGCACGAGCGCGAGCGCCGGTCGGAGGCGACGCGCCGCGACCTGATCACCGCAGTCTCCCACGACCTGCGGACGCCGCTCGCGAGCCTCCGGGCGATGGTCGAGGCGATCGACGACCGCGTCGTCGACGACCGCGAGAGCCTGTACCGGTACGTCGCGGAGATGCGTCGCTCGGTCGCGCGCCTCGTCGAGATGGTGGACGACCTGTTCGAGCTCGCGCAGATCGACGCAGGCGCGATCGAGGCCGAGACGTCGCGCGCACGCCTGGTGGAGGTCGTCCGTTCGGCGGTCTCGGCGGTCGAGCTCCAGGCCGAGGAGAAGGGGCTCGCGCTCGTCACCGCGCTCGACGGCATGGAGGGCGTCACGTGCTCCCCGCGCCTCGCGCGCGTCCTGCAGAACCTGCTGGTGAACGCGGTGCGCCACACGCCGGTCGACGGCACCGTGCGGGTCGACGCACGCCGCCTCCCGCACGGCGTCGAGCTCGCCGTGGCCGACACCGGCGAGGGGATCGCCCCCGAGGACCTGGCGCGCGTGTTCGAGCCCTTCTACCGGTCCGACCCGGCCCGCAGCGGCCCGGGAGCCGGGCTGGGGCTCGCTCTCGCGAAGCGGATCGTCGAGGCGCTGGGCGGGACGATCCGCGCCGAGAGCGCTCCGGCGCAAGGGTCCCGGTTCGCCGTGGTCCTGCCGACGTAGCTCAGACCGGCGTGGCTCAGACGCCGGCCACGGTCATCTCGCCGATCAGGATCGACGGGACCCCGACCGCCGAGAAGAAGCGCAGGTCGTTGCCCACCTCGGCGACCGCCCGGAGCATCTCGGCGATCGTGCTGGCGATCGTCATCTCTCGGAGCGGCTCGCCGAGCGCGCCGCCGCCGATCCGCAGCCCCGTCGCCCCGACGGAGAACTCGCCGCTGATCGGGTTCGCGCCGGAGTGCACGCCCGAGACGTCCTGGATCAGCACGCCGCCCTCGGCCAGCTCCAGGAGCGCCGCCGTGCCCGCGTCGCCCGGCTCGACGTAGAAGTTCGAGATCCCGACCCCCGGCGCCGATCGGTACCCGGCCCGCCGGGCGTTGCCCGTCGAGTCCGTGTTGCCGCGGTGCGCCGTGTACGCGTCGTGGAGGAACCCGTTCAGCGTGCCGCGCGTGAACAGCTCGGTCCGGCCGGTCGGGACGCCCTCGTCGTCGAACGGGCTCGCGGCCGGCCCGGCGAGCAGGCGGCCGTCGTCCACCAGCGTGAAGCGCTCGGAGCCCACCTGCTCCCCGACCAGATCGGCGAACAGCGACCGCTGCTTCTGGACCGCCTCGGCCGACAGCGCGCCGGCGAGCACGCCGAGGAACGAGGAGCCCGCGAACGGGTCGAGCAGCACCGGCACCTTCATCGTCGGCGGCTTCACCGCCCCGAGCATCCGCGTGCCGCGCTCGATCGCCTCGTCCGCCACGCCCTCCCAATCGAGGCCGGCGAGCGCCCGTCCCACACGGAACGAGAACCCGGTCTGGGTCTCGTTGCCCTCCTCGGCGAGCGCGACGACGAAGCACCACACGTCGGTGCGCTCGTACTCGGCCGACACGCCCGTCGTCGACGCGATGGCGACGCGCGAGACGGCGTCGCCGTACTGGACGTTCTCGACCTTCGTCACGCGGGGATCGCGAGTCGTCGCGCGGGCCTCTAGGTCGAGCGCGAGACGCACCTTCCGGTCGGTGCCGAGCGCCGCCTGCTCGGCGTCGAACAGCGCGCCGAGCGGCTCGGCCGGCTGCGGGTCCGGCAGGACGTTGTGCTCGTCGGGCGTCGCGAGGCCGGCGTTCTCGCGCGCCTGCTCGACGGCGCGCCGGACCTCGTCGTCCGATGGGTCGGCCGCCCACGCGTAGCCCAGACGGTGATCGCGGATCAGCCGGACGCCGACGCCGCTCGACTCGGCGAACGTGAGCCCCTCGACCTCGCCCCGGTGCGCGTCGACCTCGGTCCGCGTCGAGCGCTCGGCGTACGCCTCGACCGCCTCCCGCGGGTGCGCGGCGTCGACGGCGGCCGCCACGAGCTCCGCGAGCTCAGGCACCGGTCCCCCCGACCGTGATCCGCGAGATCCGGAGCGTCGGCGACCCGCTGCCCACGGGCACGCTCTGCCCGTCCTTGCCGCAGGTCCCCTCCCAGGTCTCGAAGTCGTCGGCGACCCCGTCGATCGCGGACATCACCTCGATCGCACGGCCGATCAGGTTCGCCCCGCGGACGGGCGTCGTGACCGTGCCGCCCTCGATCAGGTAGGCCTCGGAGCAACCGAACACGAAGTCGCCGGTCGCCGGGTTCGTCTGCCCGCCGGCGAGCGCGGTCACGTACACGCCGCGCTCGGTCCCGGCGATCAGGTCGTCCGCCGACGAGTCCCCGTTCAGGATGTACGTGTTCGTCATCCGTGGGATCGGCTGATGCGCGTAGGACTGGCGCCGGCCGTTGCCGCTGGACTCGACGCCGTCCTCGTCGGCGCGGAGACGGTCGTAGAGCCAGTTCCGCAGCACACCGTCCTCGAACAGGATCGTGCGCTGCGCGGGCGCGCCCTCGTCGTCGAACGAGAACGACCCCCAGCCGTTCGGCACGGTGGCGTCGTCCAGGCCGTTCACGAGCTCCGATGCGAGCGTCTCGCCGGTCCGGCCGCGGTAGACCGAGGCCTCCTTGTGGATCGTGTCGATCTCGAGCGGGTGGCCGACGGCCTCGTGGAACAGCACGCCGCCCATCCCGGGGGCGAGCACCACCGGCATCTCGCCCGCCGGCGCTGGGACCGAGTCGAGCATCGCGACGGCGCGCTTGGCGGCGATCAGGGCGGTCTCGGCGGGCGGGTGCGCATCCACGAACTCGACGCCCGCGAGGGCGGCCGGGCCGTGGAACCCGGTCTGGATCACGCCGTCGCGAGCGGCGACCACCTGGGCGACCAGCCGGATCCGCGGGCGTGCCTCCTCGACCCACCGGCCGTCCGAGGTGGCGACCAGCACCCGCTGTACCGAGTCCCCGTAGCTGGCGACGACCTGCCGGACCTCCGGGCTGTGCGAGCGGGCGACGTCGTCCACCTCACGGACCCACGCCACCTTGTCGGCGGCCGGGACCTCCGAGGCGGGACGCTCGGCGACGTGGACGACGGGCGGCGCCAGCTCGCGGAGATCCACGACGCCTTCAGGCTCCCCGTCGAGCGACGCGGCCGCCGCCGACGCCGCCTCGAGGAGCGCCTCGCGGTCCAGTCGGTTCGAGAAGGCGTAGCCGAACGACGTCCCGCGACCGACGCGAACGCCCGCACCGCGATCGAGGCCGCTCGTGAGCTCCTCGACCTTGCCGTCGTCGAGCCGGATCGTCACGGACGCGCGCTCCTCGACGAACAGCTCGGCGAACGAGCCGCCGCGCGCGCGGGCGGCGCGCAGGACGTCGAGGACCAGGTCGCGGTCGAGCATGCCGGGCGATGCTAGCAGTCGCCCTCTGCTACGGTCGGCGCGTCGTGGACCGGACCCCCAAGCGGCTGCTCGCGCTCGCGATCGTCGCGGCGCTCGGCGCGGCCTGCGACGGCTCGGAGCCGGCCGCCCCGGCGTCGCCGACGACCGCGTTCCGCCCGACGACCTCGCCGACCGGCCCCTCCGGTCCCGACGTC
>DASTPT010000101.1:0-39724 GCA_035762085.1 Actinomycetota bacterium
CGCCCTTCGCGTCGAAGAAGTCGAAGGCGCGCCCGCCGCCCGTCCACCCGGCGTCGGCGGCCCCGGTCATCGCGAAGGCGGCCATCGGTCGCTCCTGCGGACGGCCGTCGAGGAGTCGGAACACCGTGCCGACCTCGAACACCGCCACGCTCCGGACGTGCCGGTGCAGGTTCCGCCGGACTACCTTCAGCAGGCCCGGCAGCAGCCGGGGGCGGAGCCAGCCCTCGTCGGCCTGGATCGGGTTCGTGATCCGGATCGCGTCGGCGTCGCCCGTGAGCGCCAGGTCGGCGTCCGAGGCGAAGGGGATGATCTCGACCTCACGCAGACCGGCCCGGACCAAGAGGTGACGGACTCGGTCGAGGAAGGCGTAGGTCGGGGGGACGCCGCCCGGCTGGCGGACCGGCGGCAGGGTCGATCCGACGCGCTCGTACCCCTGGACGCGGACGACCTCCTCGATCAGGTCGACCTCGCGCTCGATGTCGGGGCGATAGCCGGGGACCTCGACGGTGACGACGTCGCCGCGGACGTCCGAAGCCATGGCGAGCCGGTCGAACGCCTCTGCGGCGTCCGCGGGCGTCACCTCGTAGCCGATCAGCGCCGAGGCACGCGACGCGCGCATCGCGACGCGCCGCCGCTCCGGGGCCCCGCCGGCCTCGACGACGCCCGTCAGCATGCGCCCGTCGAACCACTCGGCCATGAGCTGACACGCGCGATCGGCGCCGCGCGGCACGGCCTCCGGGTCGACCCCGCGCTCGAACCGCATCGACGCCTCGCTGGACAGGTCGATCCTGCGTCGCGTGCGCTGGATCCCGCCGCGTTCGAACGATGCGCTCTCGAGCAGGATGTCGCTCGTCGCCTCCGAGACCTCGGCGATCTGGCCGCCCATGACACCGGCGACGGCGACCGGTCGCTCCAGATCGCAGATCAGCAGGTCGTCCGGGGAGAACGCACGCTCGACGTCGTCGAGCGTGACGAGCGTCTCGCCATCGGCGGCCCGGCGCACCACGATCCCGGGGCCCTTCAACAGCGCCAGGTCGAAGGGGTGCAGCGGCTGGCCGACCTCGAGCATCGCGTAGTTCGTGGCGTCGACCGCCGCCGAGATCGGGCGCATCCCCGCGGCCGTGAGTCGCGCCTGCACCCCGATCGGCGATCCCACGTGGCGGACGCCGCGGATCACACGGGCGAGGTAGCGCGGGCATCGCTCCAGGTCCTCGACCCGGACCGTCGCGACGTCCTCGGCGCGCTCGGGGTCCTCGACGAACGACGGGGCGGGCAGGGTGAGGGGCGTCCCCGTCGCGGCGGCGACCTCTCGTGCGATCCCGATCACCGAGAGGAAGTCCGGGCGGTTCGGCGTCACCTCGATGTCCAGGACCGTGTCATCCAGGCCGAAGACGTCCCGCACGTCGCGGCCGGGTTCGAGGTCCGGCGGCAGGATCAGGATGCCCACGTGACCGGGCGCGATCCCGAGCTCGTCCGGCGCACAGAGCATGCCGTTCGAGACGACGCCCCGGATCTCGCGGGCCCCGAGCGGCTCGGGCAGGACCGGCACGGTCGCGCCCGGCCCGGCGAGGGGCACCAGGTCACCCGGCGCCATGTTCCGGACGCCGACGACCACCTCCTGCTCCCCCGCCCCCGTGTGCACTCGGGCGAGACACAGCGTGTCGCTGTTCGGGTGGTCTCGGACCTCGAGCACACGTGCGACGATCACCCCCCGGAGACGCTCCCACGGACGCTCGATCGACTCGACCTCGGCGCCCTTGTGCGTGAGGAGCTCGGCGAGCTCGTCCGCCGAGAGCTCGGTCGGACAGATCTCGCGCAGCCAGCCGAGGACGATCCTCATGCGACCCCCTCGAACTGCTCGAGGAAGCGCACGTCCCCCTCGTAGAACAGGCGCAGGTCGTTCACGCCGAACAGGGGCATCGCGACGCGCTCGATGCCCAGGCCGAAGGCGAATCCCGTGTAGCGCTCGGCGTCGTAGCCGCAGTTCTCGAGGACCTTCGGGTGCACCATCCCCGCGCCGAGGAGCTCGATCCAGCCGTTGCCGCAGACGCGACACCCCACGCCGTCGCAGACGAAGCACGAGACCGCGAGCTGGCACCCGGGCTCGACGAACGGGAAGTAGTCGGGGTTCAGGCGGACGCGGCGGTCGGGGCCGAACATCCCGTGCGCGAAGGCCTCCAGCGTGCCCACGAGGTCGGAGAACGAGATGCCCTCGTCCACCGCGAGCCCCTCGACCTGCTGGAACATCGACCCGTGGGTCGCGTCGGCGGTCTCGCGCCGATACACGCGACCAGGGACGACGACGTAGACGGGAGGGTCCTGGCTCTCCATCGCGCGGATCTGGACGGCGCTGGTCTCGGTGCGCAACAGGAGCCCGGGCACGTCGACGTAGAGCGAGTCCTTCATCGTGCGCGCCGGGTGGTCCGGGGGGATGTTCAGGGCTTCGAAGTTGTGCCAGTCGTCCTCGATCTCGGGGCCCTCGGCGACGCGGTAGCCCATCCGCGTGAACACGTCGACGATCTTGGACCGGACGATCGTGAGCGGGTGCAGGGAGCCCGGCCGCGGCCGGCGGCCCGGCAGGGTGACGTCGACGCGGTCGTCCTGCAGCAGGGCGTCCTCCGCCGAGCCCTCGAGCTCCGCTCGGCGCTCCGCGAGCGCTCCGTCCAGGGTCGCCTTGACGTCGTTCGCGAGGCGTCCGAGCTCACGCCGCGCGTCGGGATCGAACGAACCGAGGGAGCGCTGCACCTCCGACCACGGCGCCTTGCGCCCGAGGAAGGCCACGCGCACGCGGTCCAGGTCGTCCAGCGTGGTGGCCGACGCGACCGCCTCCAGCCCGCGGGCGCGCTCCTCCTGCAGGGTCGCTCGGGCGCCGGCCGGGTCCATGGTCCCGCGAGTCTAGCAAGCACCCCTCGCGCGCCTGGCTCAGCGCGGGACCTCGGCGGACGGGATGTCGAGCACGAAGCGCACGCCGTCGTCCACCTCGATCGCGGCGGAGCCCCCCTGCGCCTCGGCGATCCCGAGCGCGACCCACAGTCCGATCTTGCTCCCGGCCCCGGTGCCCGGCGGCCGCGGCTCGAACAGGCGCGGCGCCTCCTCCGCCGACAGCGAGGTCCCACGACGGAAGGCGTGGACCACGAGCCGTCCGCGGACCCGCCGCGCCGAGACCCGCACAGGCCCCTCGTTCGCCCACCACACCAGCGACTCGACGAAGGCCTCGAGCACCAGTCGGAGCCGATCGGGATCCACGAGGGCCTCGACGTCGGGACCGTCGAGCTCGACGCCCGGGTGGTCCGGGTCGCGGGACAGGGCCGCCGCGATCGTCTCCACGACCGAGCCGACGGTCACGCGCTCGGGGAACAGCTCGAGCGTGCCGGCCGTGAGCCGCGCGGCGTCCACCAGCTGTCGCAGGATCGCGTTCAGGCGGTCGGTGTCGTACACGATGCCGCGGAGCATCAGATCGCGGTCCTCGACCGACATCTGCTCCCACCGCGTCGAGAGCGCATGTCCGAACCCCTTCATCGCGGTCAACGGCGAGCGGATGTCGTGGGCGGCCGCCGCGATCACGGTCTCGAGGGCCACGCGCCGGCCATCGCGTCGCTGCCGGGCCCACTCGAACAGGCACACGGTGGCGGCGGCGGCGAGGTTCAGCGACTCCGCCCGCCCGGGGATCGGCACGCGCACCGTCGCGTCGGCCACCGCCGCCGTCTGGGGCGGGAGGCCCCACGCCTCGTTGCCGAAGAGGAAGACCGTGGGTTCGGTCAGGTCCAGGTGGTACAGGTCGGTCTCCCCGTCGGCGGCCATCGCGTAGACGCGGCACCCGCGCTCGCGGAGGGCGGCGGCGACCTCGGTCGTGTCGATCTCACGCACGAGCGGGACGTGGAACAGGGAACCCGCCGAGGCGCGGACCGTCTTCGGGTTGTACGGGTCGACCGACGAGGCCGAGAACACGACGGCGTCGGCGCCCGCCGCGTCGGCCGATCGAAGGACCGTGCCGGCGTTCCCGGGGTCGCGGACCGCGTGGAGCACCGCGACGCACGCCGGCGCGTCCAACCGGTCGAGGGCGACGTCCACGAACGGGGCGACGCCGACGAGTCCCTGCGGGGTCACCGTCGAGGTGAGTCGCAGCATCACCTCCGGGCTGACGTGGTGGGTGTCCACGCCGGCGTCGGCCGCCACCCGGACGAGCGGAAGCCCGGGATCGGTGTGGAACAGCGCCGAGAGCCCCCCGCTCCGCCTGAGCGCCTCCCCCACCGCCTGCGCGCCTTCGGCCAGGAACGTCCGGTCGCGCTCGCGGAAGGCGCGCTTCTTCAGTCGGATCGCCGCGGCCACCTTGGGGTTGCGGACCGACGTGAGCACCCGAAGCCTCCGTGCCGGCGAGGCGGTGCCGGCCACGCCCATCCTATGCGGGTGGCGTCGGGCGCCGAGGAGATCCGGAACGGACGGAGCGACTACGCGGCCAGGGCGTCCTTCGCCACCCGAACCAGGTCGGCGAAGGCGGCGGGATCGCGGACCGCCATGTCGGCGAGGATCTTCCGGTCGAGCTCCACGCCGGCCTTCGTCAGGCCGTGGACGAAGCTGGAGTACGACAGACCATGCTGACGCGTGCCGGCGCCGATGCGCGCGATCCACAGGCGACGGAACTGACCTTTGCGGTCCCGGCGGTCGCGGTACGCGTACATGCCGGAGTGCATGAGTTGCTCCTTCGCCACCTTGTAGCGGCGGGAGCGGCTGCCGTAGTAGCCCTTCGCCTTCGCGAGGACCTCGCGCCGCTTCTTGCGCGCGTGGACGGAACGCTTGACCCTGGCCATCGACCCTACTTCCCGAGGAGCCGGCGGATCGCCGTGCGCTCGGCCGTGACCTCGGCCATGCCCTCGACGCGGCGCCTGCGGCTCCCGCTCTTCTTCGTCAGCATGTGGTTCCCGGTGGCCTTGCGGTGCAGCACCTTACCGGTCCGCGTGATGCGGAACCGCTTGGCCGTGGCCCGGTGCGTCTTCATCTTCGGCATGTCTACCCCTGTACTTCCTGCGTCCGCGCGGCCTCGGGGGCGGGCGCCTGCGCCTCGCCCTTCGTGGGCAGTTTCTTCGTCGGCGCGATGACCATGATCATGTTGCGACCGTCCTGCTTCGGCGAGGACTCGACGACCGCGAGGTCCTTCAGGTCCTCCACGAGCCGGTCGAGGATCTTGCGGCCGAGCTCGGTGTGAGCCATCTCGCGCCCTCGGAACATGATGGTCACCTTGACCCGCGCGCCCGCCGTCAAGAACCGGACGACATGCCCCTTCTTCGTGGCGTAGTCGTGCGGATCGATCTTCGGGCGGAACTTGATCTCCTTGACCTCGATCTTGGACTGCTTCTTGCGGGCTTCCTTCTGCCGGATGTCCCGCTCGTACTTGTACTTCCCGTAGTCCATGATCCGGGCGACCGGCGGCGTCGCCTGCGGCGCCACCTCGACCAGATCCAGATCGAGCTCCTGGGCCCTGCGGAGCGCGTCCTGCGTGGACACGATCCCGATCTGCGACCCATCCGGACCCACCAACCGCACCTGCGGCGAGCGGATCCTGTCGTTGATACGCGGATCAGCCGAGACCCCGCATCACCTCCTACCGACAAGAACGCACCGACTGTCGCCGGTGCGTGCGCTGGACACGGTGAACCGTTCCCCGAGAGTATAGGAGCGGGTCGGGGGCGGTGTCGACGCGGCCGGCGCCCGGCCGTCGGTCGCGGTCAGGAGACGGCGTGGACGTTGGCCGCCTGCTTGCCCTTCGGGCCGTCGACGATGTCGAACTCGACCGCCTGGCCCTCGTTGAGGGTCTTGAAGCCCTCGCCCTCGATCGCCGAGAAGTGGACGAACACGTCCTCCCCGGCCTCGCGCGAGATGAACCCGTAGCCCTTCTCGTTGCTGAACCACTTCACGGTGCCCTGCTCTGCCAACGAACCCCTCCTGGTGCCTGAGCGCGCGGGAGCGTAGCACGGGGCCAGCGGCCGGGCAACGGCAGGAGGTCCCCCCGCTCACCAGTCTGGCTCGAGCGGCCGCCCGTAATCGTCCTGCAGCCGCTGGGTGTCGTCCTCGGTCGTGTAGCCGTACGCGATCTCGAGGACCCGACCGCGCTCCGAGCCGTGGTTCGTGATCCGGTGCGCGGTCTCGGAGGAGACGACGAACTCGTCGCCCGGTGTCGCCTCCACGACGCGGTTGCCGATGGTGATCGTGAGCCCGGGATCCAGCACCACCCACATCTCGTCACGGAGCCGGTGGAAGTGGACGCTCGTTGCCTGGCCGGGCTCGACGGTGATCACGCGGACGGAGCTCGGCTGGTTCAGCGCGTAGGTGACCACCCTCCCCCACGGCTTGTCGACGATCACGTCATCCCCCCGGGAGCCGCTCGAGCAGGGAGGCCATCTCCATCGCGGCCATCGCCGCGTCCCAGCCCTTGTTCCCGTGCGTGCCGCCGGCCCGGTCCATCGCCTGGGCGAAGGTGTCGGTCGTGAGCACGCCGAAGACCACGGGGACGCCCGAGTCCTCGGCGGCACGCCGGATGCCGTTCGCCGCCTGCTCGGCGACGTGGTCGAAGTGCGGGGTCTCGCCACGGATCACGGCACCGAGGCAAACGACCGCCGCGTACCGGCCCGTGTCCGCCAGGCGCCTCGCCACGACCGGCAGCTCGAACGAGCCGGGCACCCAGGCGATGTCCACGGCCTCCTCGGCGACCCCTTTCGCGCGGAAGCCGTCGAGCGTCCCGTCGACGAGCTTGCGGACGACGACCTCGTTGAAGCGGGCCGCGATCACGGCGAACCGTCGGCCGCCGCCCTCCTCCAGACCGCGGTACTCCGTCACGGCGTCTCCACCGGCGCGGCGCCTCCCAGGGACAACAGGTGGCCGAGCTTCTCACGCTTCGTCCGCAGGTACCCCTCGTTCTCAGGCGTCGGATGGATCTCGAGCGGCACGCGCTCCACGATCGACAGGCCGTAGCCCTCCAGCCCGGCGCGCTTGGATGGGTTGTTCGTGAGCAGCCGCATCGAGCGCACGCCGAGGTCCTGGAGGATCTGCGCGCCGATCCCATAGTCACGGGGGTCCGGCGGGAACCCGAGCTCCTCGTTCGCCTCGACCGTGTCGAGCCCCTGCTCCTGCAGCAGGTAGGCGCGGAGCTTGTGCGTGAGGCCGATCGAGCGCCCCTCGTGACCTCGCATGTACAGGATCACGCCGCGGCCCCCGGCCGCCACCGCCTCGATCGCCGCGCGGAGCTGCATCCCGCAGTCGCAGCGCAGGGAGCCGAACACGTCGCCCGTCAGGCACTCGGAGTGCACTCGCACGAGGATCTCCTCGCCGTCGGCGACGTCGCCGGCCACGAGCGCCACGTGCGTGAGGCCATCGACCGAGCTCTCGTAGGCGTACGCGCGGAACTCGCCGTGCTCGGTCGGGATCCGCGCCTCGGCGACCCGGCGGACCAGCACCTCGCGGTGCCGTCGGTACTCGATCAGGTCGGCGATCGAGATGAGCTTCAGGCCGTGCTCGCGCGCGACACGGAGGAGCTCGGGCAGCCTGGCCATCGATCCGTCCTCGCGCAAGACCTCGCACAGCACGCCGGCCGGGTACAGCCCGGCGAGGCTGGCCAGGTCGACCGCGGCCTCCGTGTGCCCGGCGCGCTTGAGGACGCCGCCTTCCTGTGCCATGAGCGGGAACACGTGCCCGGGCATCCGGATGTCGTCGTGCGTGAGCGTCGGGTCCGCGATCGAGCGCGCGGTCGCCGCCCGGTCGTACGCGCTCGTGCCGGTCGTCGTCCGGGCCTTCGTGTCGATCGAGACCGCGAACGCGGTGCCGTGGCTCTCATTGTTCCGGGTCACCATGAGCGGGATCCCGAGCTCGTCGAGCCGCTGTGCGGTGACCGGCATGCACACGATCCCACGGCCGTGGGTCACCATGAAGTTGATCGCCTCGGGGGTCACCTTCTCGGCGGCGATGATGAAGTCCCCCTCGTTCTCGCGGTCGGCGTCGTCGACGACGATGACGATGCGGCCCTCACGGACGTCGTCGAGCGCCTCGTCGATCGTCGCGAACACCGAGCGATCGAGGTCCTCCTGCGTCTGGCTCATGCCCGTCTCCCATCCATCAGCGCTTCCACGTACTTGGCGATCACGTCGACCTCCAGGTTCACCGGGTCCCCGACGCGCGTGGCGCCGAGGGTCGTCACGTTCACCGTGTGCGGGATCAGCGCGACCGAGAACGTCCGGTCGTGCAGCGCGGCGACGGTGAGGCTCACGCCGTCGACGCACACCGAGCCCTTCTCCACCAGGTACCGCCGCAGATCCTCGGGCGTCTCGACCGTGAGCCACGCGCCGCCCGCAGGGTCCCGCTCGGATCCCGTCACGGTCCCAACGCCGTCGACGTGACCCTGCACGAGGTGCCCGCCCAGACGGCTCGAGAGCGTAAGCGGCCGCTCGAGGTTCACCGGGTCGCCGGCCCCGAGGCTCGAGAAACCGGTGCGGCGGAGCGTCTCCTCGGACAGGTCGAACGCCAGGTGGGCACCGCTGCGCTCGACCACCGTGAGGCAGACGCCGTTCACGGCGACCGACGCGCCCACGTCCGAGTCCGCGTTGACCGTGGCGCAGGCGATCGCGAGCCGGCTGGGACCGACCTCGCGAACGGTGCCGCGCTCCTCAACGATCCCGGTGAACATCCGCCTCCACCTTCAGGTCCTCCCCGACGCGGTCGAACTCGCGGATCCGCAACCGGAGCGCGCTGGCGATCGGCGCGAACCCGCGGCCGCCGAGCACCGTCGGCGCCTCGGTCCCGCCGATCAGTCTGGGCGCGAGGTACACGACCACCTTGTCGACCACGCCCTCCTCGACGGCCGACCACGCGAGCGTGGGCCCGCCCTCCAGGAGCACGCCCTGGACGTCGCGCTTGCCCAGGTCCTCCATCAGTCGTCCGAGCGGCACGCCCCCGCCCTCGGCCTCGTACACCGCGATCTGGGCGCCGGCGGTCTCCCACTCGCGCCGTCGCTCCTCGGGGGCGAGGTGCGTCGTCGCGACGAGCGTCGGCGCGTCGTCGGTGAAAAGATCCCCGCGCGCCGGCACCCTGCCGTGAGCGTCGACGAGCACCCGCAGGGGCGGGCGCCCTCGGTACCCCGGCATGCGGACCGTGAGGCTGGGGTCGTCGGCGAGCACCGTGCCGGCTCCCACGAGGATCGCGTCGGCCGCGGCGCGCAGGCGATGGACGTCGGCCCGCGCGGCCTCGCCCGTGATCCACCTCGAGGTTCCGTCCCGCGAGGCCACCTTGCCGTCCAGGCTGGCCGCCATCTTCCACACCATGAACGGCAGACCGGTGCGGACGTGCTTGGCGAAGGCCTCGTTCAGGCGCTCGGCTTCCTCGCGGTGGACACCCTCGACGACCTCGACGCCGGCGGCGCGGAGCGCGTCGAACCCTCGGCCGTCCACGATCGGGTTCGGATCGCGCGCCGACGCGACGACGCGGGTGATCCCAGCTTCCACGATCGCGTCGGCGCAGGGGCCGGTTCGCCCCTGGTGGTTGCACGGCTCGAGCGTCACGTACAGCGTCGCGCCGTTGGCCGCCTCGCCGGCGTCGCGGAGCGCGACGACCTCGGCGTGCGGCTGACCCGGACCCTCGTGATGACCCTCCCCGACGAGCCGTCCGTCCGCCACGACGACTGCGCCGACCATCGGGTTCGGGGACACGAGCCCCCTCCCCCGCTCCGCGAGCGCCAGGGCTCGCTCAACGTACGCCTCGTCGGACACGTTCCTCCTCCCGAGGCGGTCGTGCGGGGAAAGGGCAGGGAGCCGCGCGGCTCACGCCGCGGCCGGCACCGCCCGTCCTCTCCCATCCCGACTCTCACGGTCGGTCCCGGAGTTCCACCGGGTCCACCCCCGACCGGCTGCCGGGGGGTCGCGGACTGTCACCGCCGGTGGGGATTTGCACCCCGCCCCGAAGACAGGCTTTCGACCAGCAAGTATAGGCCCTGGGGGGTCGTGCGGTGCAGTGCCGCGACGCGCTAGGTCGTGGCGCGGCGGTCGATCGCGTAGCTCGAGCGGGTATCGCGCTTGGCGAACTGCTTCATCTCGGTCGCGACCGAGACGGCCTCGCCGTAGTGGGCGAAGGCCCGGACGCTCGTGGTCGCGATGCCGACCGACACGCCGGCGAGCGGGAGGCGCTGGAGCACGCCCTTGCGGTCCTCGACCTCGACGTAGCCACGCTCGACGTCCTCGGGATCGTAGAAGCCGTGGATCTCGGCGTCGAAACGCTCGACGATCCGCTTGGCGACGTCCTCGGCGACGTCCGGGGGCGTGACCGCGACGAAGTCGTCCCCGCCGACATGGCCGACGAACCCGTCGGCGCCGGCGAACTCGACGACCGCGTCCTGGATGATGCGGGCGGTCGCCTGGATCAGGCGGTCGCCGCGCACGAACCCCTTCTGGTCGTTGTATGCCTTGAAGTTGTCCAGGTCCGAGTACAGGACGGCGAAATCGCGTCCCTCGCGGACCATGCGCTCGATCTCCTCCTGGATCCGGATGTTGCCCGGCAGCCCGGTGAGGGGCGAGAGGTTGCGCATCTCCTTCGCCCGACGCAGGGTGCCCTTCACGCGCGCGAGCAGCTCGATCGGGTCGAAGGGCTTGATGATGTAGTCGTCCGCCCCGGCGGTCAGCCCCAGCACCTTGTCGGTCGAGAGCGCCTTCGCTGTCAGCATGATGATCGACGTGTTCGCCGTCTGCGGGTTCCGGCGCAGGCGCTGCGCGACCTCGAACCCGTCGATCCGCGGCATCATCACGTCGAGCAGCACGAGGTCGGGCCGCAGCTGTCCCGCGCGCTCGAGCGCCTGCTCGCCGTCGGAGGCCACGCTCACGTCGTAGCCGGCGCTCCGGAGGTTCACCTCGACGAACCGAGCGATATCCGGATCGTCGTCGACGACCAGGATCGTCTCGGGCATCACGCCCTCCCTTCGGCGATCGCCTTCAGGTCCCGCGCCGCGGCAGCGATGTCCTCGGCCTGGAAGATCGCCGAGGCGGCGACGAGCACCGTCGCGCCGGCCTCGACGCACCGCTTCGCGTTGTCGAGCTTCACGCCGCCGTCGATCTCGACGTCGGCGGACAGGCCGCGCCGGTCGAGCTCGGAACGCACGGCCTCGAGCTTCGGCAGCGCCTCGGGGATGAACCGCTGTCCGGCCCACCCGGGATGCACGCTCATGATCATCACGTCGTCCAGGTCGTCCAGGTAGGGGAAGATCCGGTCCGCGGGCGTCTCGGGGTTCACGGTGATGCCGACACCCATCCCGGCCCCGCGCGCCTTGCGGATCACCGGCTCGGGGTCCTCGACCGCCTCGACGTGGAACGACACGACGTCCATCCCGGCCTGGGCCAGATCGTCGAACTGCGCCTCGGGCGCTTCGATCATGAGGTGGCCGTGCAGCACGCGGTCGGTGTGCGGACGCAGCGAGGCCACGACGACGGCGCCCAACGTGATCGGCGGCACGAACCGCCCGTCCATCACGTCGACGTGGATCACGTCCGCGTACGCCTGGACCAGCTCGACCTGGTCCGCCAGGTGCGCGAGGTCGGCCGACAGGATCGAGGCGGACAGCTTGCCCATCCCGCGTATGTTACCGGCGGGGGAGGTCCGGCCGGCGCCGGTCCCCGCGACGGAAGGCGGCGACGAACATCGCGTCGCACCCGTGGCGGTGCGGCCACAGACGGAGCCGCTCTCCCTGGCCGTCGGGGCCCTCGATCGCCTCGGGCTCCAGGTCCGGCCGCCGCCGCAGGAGCGCGTCGCACACCGCGTCGGTCTCGGCGCGCGGGAACGTGCAGACCGAGTACACGAGCCGGCCGCCGGGCGCGAGCAGATCCGCGGCGGCGGTCGCGATCCCCACCTGAAGGCGTGAGAGCCCCACGACATCCGCCTTCCGGGCCCGCCACAGGAGCTCCGGGCGCCGACGTGCCGAGCCGATCCCCGAGCACGGCGCGTCGACGAGGACGCGGTCGAACCCGCCCCGGACCGCCGGGCGGCGACCGTCCTGGACGAGGAGGACCTCCCGGGCGCCCAGGCGCTCCGCGGTCGAGCGGACGAGCCGAAGTCGGGCCTCCGAGACGTCGGCCGCCACGACCACGCCGTTCGGCTCGACCAGGCAGGCGGCGTGGCCGGCCTTGCCGCCCGGTCCCGCGCAGACGTCCAGGACGCGACCCCCCGGCCGGGGATCCAGCGCCGCCACGACGAAGCAGGAGGCCTGGTCCTGGACGGTGAACCAGCCCTCGGCGAACCCCGGGAGGCCCGTGGGCGCGCCGCCCGCCGTCAACAGCAGCGAGGCCGGGTGGATGCGGCCCCGCTCGGTCGCAGCACCGACCCCGGCGAGGCGGCGCTCGACCTCGTCCATCCCGGCGCGGCAGGTGTTCACCCGGAGCGTCACGGGCGCGCGCTCGGCGAGCGCCGCCGCCGCCGCCTCGACCTCCTCCGTGGGCACGAGGGTCCGGAGCTCCCGGACCGCCCACTCGGCCAGGCCGGATCGGAGCGCCACGGCGGCGTCCGTCGACCCGGCCGGCGGAGCGGCAGGTTCCACGGCGAGCCGCCGCAGGACCGCGTTCACGAAGCCGCGCTGCCGGTCGGGCGCCAGGGCCACGGTCTCGGCGACGGCCGCGTGCGGCGGGATCCGCGTGTGGAGGAGCTGATAGGCGCCGAGTCGCAGGACCCCGAGCGCCTGGTTCGGCGTCGACGCGAGCGGGCGATCGACCAAGCGGCCGAGGGCGTCGTCCAGGCTCACGAGCCGCCGCAGCGTCCCGTACACGAGCTCGGTGGCGAGCGCCGCGTCCCGCGCCGACAGTCGCGCCCGGTCGAGCGCCGATCGGAGCGACAGGTTCGAGTACGCGTCGTGCTCGGTGACCCGCCGGATCACCTCGAGCGCGACCGACCGCGCCGTCGGAGCGCCGACCGGGCGTCGGGGGCGGTCGGGGCGGGCACGGCGCGGCGAGCGAGGGGCGGCGGTCATCCGAGCCGTTCACCGGCCTCGGGGCGGAAGCCGTTCACGAAGTCCTCGATCCTGATGACGCGCCGGCCGGCGGGCGCGATGACCAGTGGTCGGAAGCCGCCCTCGGCCGTGGCGACGACGACGCCGCGCTTCGATACCTCGACGATCCGCCCCGGCTCGCCGAGCGCGTCGACGGCCTCCGCACGGAGGACCTTCAGCCCGTTCCCCCGGAACGTGGTCGTGGCCGCGGGCTCCGGCGAGAGCGCGCGGACGAGGTTGACGAGGTGCACGGCCGGGTTGGTCCAGTCGAGCACGCGATCCTCGGGGCCGAACTTCGGCGCGAGCGTGGCGAGGCTCGGATCCTGCGGCGTCGGCGCCACCGGGCCGGCCGCCAGCATGTCGAGGGTCTCGACCAGGACCTCGGCGCCCACGTCGGCAAGCCGAGCGCCGAGCGACCCCGCGTCGTCCTCGGGCAGGATCGGCACCTCGCGCTGGAGGATCACCGCCCCGGTGTCCATCCCCTCGTCCATCACGATCGTCGTCACCCCCGTGCGGTCCAGACCCGCGAGCAACGCCGTCTGGACCGGGGCCGCCCCCCGGAGCTCGGGCAGCAGCGAGAAGTGCAGGTTCACCGGCGCGATCGTCGGGATGTGCAGGACGTTCGCGGGCAGGATCTCGCCGTACGCGACGACGGCCAGGACGTCCGGAAGCGCCATGGACAGCTCCTCGAAGCCCGAGCCCGCCTTCACGGTCGGTGTCTGGTGCATCGGGAGGCCGAGGCGCTCGGCCTCGACCGCGACGTGCGTCGGCGTGAGGCGACTGCCGCGCCCGGCCGGCTTCGGCTCGGCGGTCACGACCCGGACGACCCGGTGCCCGGATCGGGCGATCGCGCCGAGCGACGGGACCGACCACGCGTCGTTGCCGAGGAAGGCCACGCGGAGCGAACGGATCTGGGTCATCGTCCCTGTCCCCCGGCGGTCAGGACCCGGCGCGCTTCAGCTCCAGCTCGCGGAGCTGCCGCATCACGTCGCGGCGCCCCTCTTCGTCGAGGCGGTCGATGTACAGACCGCCGTTCAGGTGGTCGGTCTCGTGCTGGAAGATCCGTGCCAGGAGGCCCTCGGCCCGCAGCTCGAAGCTCTCGCCGCCCAGGTCCTGCCCGCGCAGCCGCACCCGGAGGGCGCGCGGCGTCGGGTAGAACGGGCCGGGGATCGACAGACACCCCTCGTCGATCGTGTCGCTCCCCTCGAGATCGGACAGCTCGGGGTTCGCCACGAATCCCTTGCGTCCGTCGCCGTCGTCGTAGACGAAGAACCGCATCCCGATCCCGACCTGGTTCGCCGCCAGGCCGACGCCGGGCGCCGCGTACATCGTCTCGAGCAGGTCGTCCGAGGTGCGCCGCAGCCAGTCGTCGAACCGCTCCACGGGCGCGCACGTGTGCCGCAGCGCCGGGTCCCCGAGCGTGCGGATCTGCAGGACGGTCATCGAACCACCTCTGCCTGCCGAGATGCGGAGAGCTACAGGTGCGGCTCCGCCTCGACCCGGGCGACGACGCCTCGTTCGGCGAGCGCGCGCGCGGCGCGGCCGAACGCCGCGACGCTTCCGGGCTCGAGCGCGAGCAAGCATACCGTCTGGTCTCCGAGCCCCGTCGCCACCATCAGCGCCGGCTCGAGCGCGGCGAGCTCGCCCTCCAGGTCCGACGTCCCGGTCACCCGGAACACCGCAACCCCCACGGGGAACCCGGCCTCGGCCCGACGCGTGGCCTCGAAGCGGTGGAAGCGCTCGGGACGCCCGGCGACGAGCGCCTGGACCGCCGGGTCGTTCGGCGTGCGGGTCTGCACGATCACGCGTCCCGCGGGAGCCGCCCACGCCGCCGTCTCGAACCACGTCGCGAGCGCTCGCTCGCGCGCCGAGAGCCCGGGTCGGCGTGCGGCGAGGTCCGCGTCGAGGATGCCGACCAGGTCGAGGGCGAGCGGCCCGAAGTCCTTCACGAGCTCGACGCCGCCGACCAGGATCTCGGCGTGGCCGGGCGGTCGTGGCGGCTCCCCTGCGCCGATCCGGGTGACCGACACGCCGGCGGTCCGCCCCGCCCACTCCTCGACGCGCTCGGCCCCGCCCGGCGCGACCCCGAAGTCCGAGGCCCCGCAGACCGCGCACCGCCCGGGCGACCCGCAGACCGCGCACCGGATCGAGCCCTCCTCGGCCCGCAGCGTTCCGCCGCAGGTGCCGCATGCCGCCGGCTGCCCGCACGTGCGGCAGACGCGGGCGATCCCGTATCCGGGCAGTGGCGCGTACAGGAACCCGCGCCGGGCGGTGCGCAGGGCGGCCACGAGGCGTGGAGCCCGCCCCTCGGGACCGGGGGCGACGACCTCGACGGGGGGCCAGCGCCGACCGCGCGGGGTGACCGCGACGTGCGGCGTCGCCGCCGCCTCCACCGACGGGTACGGCGCCGACAGCACGACGGCCGCGTCCTCGATCCGCGCGCGCGCGAGCGCGACATCCCGGACGTGGAAGTAGGGCGAGCGCTCCCCGCGGTGCAGCGCGTGACTCTCGCGGGCGACGTAGACGAGCCCGAGCGCCCCGACCGGAGCGAACACCGCCGGGCGCGTCCCCACGACGACCCGGTACCGCCCGGCGGCGATGTCGAGCCACATCCGGTACCGGGCTCGCCGGCCGCCCCCGACGTACATCGCGACCATGTCCCCGAAGGCATCCCGGACCGCGGCGGCGGTCCTCGGCAGCGGGTCCGCCTCGGGCACCAGCACGATCGCGGAACGGCCGCCATGGAGCGCCGCGCCCACGCACTCGACCGCGACGTCGGCCTCCTCGTCGGGCGCCGGACGCAGTACGAACGTGCCGGCGCCGCCCTGCACCGCGCGGAGCAGCTCGTCGGCCTTCGCGTACCCGCCCGACAGCCTCGGCGCAGCGACCGCCTCTGTGGAGCCCGGAGCCGTCCCGCCGGCGCCGACCGCGACCCCATCCCGGGCCTCCTCCCCGGCCACCCGCGGCGGCACCATGGCGTCGAGCACGGCCGCGAGCGGGGCGACGTACCGATCGGACACCCATCGCGCGACCTCGAGGCTCCGGTCGTCGAAGAAGCGGACCGGGGTGACGAGCTTCTTCACCGCGAGCATCCGCGTCGGGAGGTCCTCGGTCGGTCCGAGGATCCATCCGCGCGCGAGTCGACCGTGGAACGGCACCTGGACGAGCGAGCCGACGCCGGCGCCCAGCTCGCGGGCGAGCTCGTACGTGAAGGGACGGTCGAGGGACAGGACCGGTCGGTCGAGGCAGACGGCGACCGGGCCCGAGAGGAACGAAGGGCTAGGAGAGCGCGCGGCGGAGCTCATCCGCGCGGTCGACCGCCTCCCAGGCGAACTCCTTGCGGCCGAAGTGCCCGTAGGCGGCCGTCTCCTCGAAGATCGGACGGCGCAGGTCCAGGTCGCGGATGATCGCGGCCGGGCGGAAGTCGAACGCGTCCCACACGAGGTCGACGAGCTTCGCGGGGTCGACCTGTTCGGTCCCGAAGGTGTCGACGGCGAGCGATACCGGGTGCGCCGTCCCGATCGCGTACGCGACCTGGACCTGGAGCTTGTCCGCCAGGCCGGCGGCGACGAGGTTCTTCGCGACGTACCGGGCCATGTACGCGGCCGAGCGGTCGACCTTCGTGGGGTCCTTGCCCGAGAAGCAGCCGCCGCCGTGCGGCGCCATCCCGCCGTAGGTGTCGACCACGATCTTGCGCCCGGTGAGCCCGGTGTCGGCCTTCGGTCCGCCGATCTCGAACCGGCCGGTGGGGTTCACGAGGATACGGACCCCCTCGGCGTCCAGGGCGAACTCCCGCAGGACGGGATCGATGACCTCCGCGGTCACGTCGGGCGCGAGGAGCGTCTCGACGTCGACCTCCTCCCGGTGCTGCGCCGCGATCAGCACGGTGTCGACGCGTACGGGCTTGCCGCCCCGGTACTCGACGCTGACCTGGCTCTTGCCGTCGGGTCGGAGGTACGGGATCACGCCCGCCTTGCGGACGTCGGCCAGGCGCTTCGTGAGCCGGTGGGCCATCGCGATCGGGATCGGCATGAGCTCCTCGGTCTCGCGCACGGCGAAGCCGAACATCATGCCCTGGTCGCCGGCCCCGAGCGTGTCGAGCTGGTCGTGCGAGTGCCCCTCGCGATGCTCGAGCGCGTCGTCCACCCCTCGCGCGATGTCGGCCGACTGGTCCTGGATCGCGGTGATGACGCCGCACGTGTGCCCGTCGATCCCGAAGTTCGCGTCCGTGTAGCCGATCTCGGTCACGGTGCGGCGCACGACCGACGGGATGTCAACCCACTCCGACGTCGTGATCTCGCCGGCGACCATCACGATGCCGGTGGTGACGAGCGTCTCGCAGGCGACACGGCCGTCGGGGTCGACGGCCATGATCGCATCGAGGATGGCGTCGGAGATCTGGTCGGCGAGCTTGTCCGGATGGCCCTCGGTGACGGATTCGGAGGAGAACCGGTAGGCGTGGGTCATGTCCGCGCGAGTATAGCCGCGGTCACCGACGCCCCGAGCCCAGCAGGGCCGCGATCCGGTCGCAGATCGCGGCGGCCAGCTCCGCCTTCGTCCAGTCGCGCAGTGGCTCGTCGGGTGCGCCGGTCGCCAGGATCGCGGCGCGGTTCGTGTCCGAGCCGAAGCCCGTGCCCGGCCGGCCGACCTGGTTCACGACGATCAGGTCCACGTTCTTCGCGATGAGCTTCGCGCGCGCGGCGGCCTGGAGCTCCTCGGTCTGGGCGGCGAACCCGACGAGCACCCGACCGCCCTTCGCGGCGCCGAGCTCGGCGAGGATGTCGGCCGTCGGGACCAGGCCGATCTGCGGCGGCCCGGCATCCTTCTTCAGCTTCGACGCGGCCACGGCCTCCGGACGGAAGTCGGCCACGGCGGCGGCCATCGCGACCGCGTCGGCCTCAGCCGCGGCCTCGAGCGTCGCCGAGCGCATCTCCTCCGCGGTCTCGACGCGGACGACCCGGGGACCCTCGGGTGGCTCCACGGTGCCGGGGCCGAGGACGAGTGTGACGTCGGCCCCGCGCGCGAAGGCCTCCACGGCGATCGCGACGCCCATCTTGCCGCTCGAGCGGTTGCCGAGGAACCGGACCGGGTCGATCGGCTCGTGGGTCGGGCCGGCGGTCACCACGACGCGGCGGCCGGCCAGGTCGCGCCCGCGCGCCGCGGTCTCCTCCGCGGCCGCGAGGATCTCCTCCGGCTCGGCCATGCGGCCGAGGCCCTCGTCTCCGTGCGCGAGCGGGCCGGCGACCGGTCCGACGATCCGCGCCCCTCGCTCGGCCACGACGCGCGCGTTCGTCCGCGTGGCCGGGTGCTCCCACATCCCGGTGTGCATCGCCGGCGCGAGCACGAGGGGGCACGTCGCCTCGAGCAGCGTGGCGGTGAGCAGGTCGTCCGCGATGCCGTGCGCGAGCTTCGCGAGCACGTTCGCCGTGAGCGGCGCGACGACGGCGATGTCGGCCTCGCGCGCGAGGCGCACGTGGAGCACCGATCCCGGGTCCTCCCACAGATCCGTCCACGCGGGACGTCCGGTGAGCGCGGAGTAGGTGTCGGGCCCGACGAACCGCGTCGCCGAGCGGGTCATGACGACCTGAACGGCGGCCCCCGCCTGCGTCAGCAGGCGCGCGAGGGAGCAGGCCTTGTAGGCGGCGATGCCGCCGGTGACGCCGAGCAGGACCCGGCGTCCCGCGAGGGAGCTACTTCGGGCCAACGCCGTCGGGGCGATCGGCGAGGATCTTGCCCTCGCCGATCTCCTCGAGGGCGATCGACAGCGGCTTGTTGCGCAGGCCCGACTCCACGAGCGGGGGGACGAACTCCGCGCGACCCTCGCCGAGCTGGTTGTAGTACGAGTTGATCTCTCGCGCGCGCTTGGCGGCGAGGATCACGAGCGTGTACTTGGAGTCGACCTGTCCGAGGAGGTCGTCGATCTTCGGCTCGATCATGGGCGCGTCGGTCCTTCGGTCGGGGTGGGGAACCCCTGGATGATAGCAACGAGCAGGTCCACCGCGCGCTCCACGTCGTCGTTCAGCACCGTGTGGTCGAACCAGGCGCGCTGGTCGAGCTCCCACTCGGCCGTCGCCAGGCGCTCGGACAGGCCGACCTCGTCCTCGGTGGCGCGCTCGCGCAACCGGCGCTCGAGCTCGGCCATCGACGGGGGCTCGAGCAGGATCAGGACCGCCGAGGGCATCCGCTCGCGCACCTGGTGGGCGCCCTGGACGTCGATCTCCAGCAGGACGTCCTCCCCCCGCTCGAGCGCCTCACCGACCAGCCGCACGGGCGTCCCGTAGCGGTGGCCGAAGACCTCCGCCCACTCGAGCAGCTCGCCCTCGCGCGCCATGCGCGAGAACTCCTCGTCCGAGACGAAGAGGTAGTCGACCCCGTCGCGTTCGTTCGGACGGGGCGGACGGGTGGTCGCGGAGACGGATCTCCGGAGCCCGGGGAGTCGGTCGAGCACGCCCCGGACGATCGTTCCCTTGCCGACCCCCGATGGGCCGGCGATGACGAAGACCCTGCCCAGGGGTTCGATCGCGGTTATTTCTTGGCGAACTCGGCGAGCAGCGCCTCGCGCTGCTTCGCGCCGAGACCGCGGACGCGGCGGCTGGCGGAGATGTCGAGCTTCTCCATGATCTTCGTTGCCCGGACCTTCCCCACGCCGGGCAGCGACTCGAGAACGGTCGACACCTTCATCTTGCCGACGGTGTCGTCGTCGGTCTTGGACAGCAGATCGTTCAGCGTGAGCTTGTTCGACTTCAGCGCGCCCTTCAGCTCGGCCCGCTTGCGGCGCGCCTCGGCGGCCTTCTCGAGCGCCTGCTTGCGCTGTTCATCGGTCAGCACGGGTAGAGGCATGCGTCGCTCCTTCGTCGTGTGGGGTCCGAAGCTCCGCGAGTATAGTGCGGCCTCCGCGTGCGCAGCAACGCGCCGCCTGTGCATCCCACCTGCGGTTTCGTTCGGCCCGGAACGTTCAGCGGACCGACGCGAGGATCGCACGCGCCGTCCCCGCCGGGTCGGACGAGCCGGTGATCGGCCGACCGATGACGAGGTAGTCGGCGCCCGCCTCGACGGCCTCCTGCGGCGTGAGGACGCGCACCTGGTCGTGACCGTTCGAGCCGGCGGGTCGGATCCCCGGCACGATCAGACCGAACACGTCGCCGACGACGTGCCGCACCACCGACACGTCGGCACCGGACACCACGGCTCCCGTCGCGCCCGCCGCCATCGCCTCGAACGCGAGCGACGCGGGCGACGCGAGCGACTCGCCGCCCTCGCTCGACAGCACGGTGACCGCCGCGATCGTCGGGGCCGCGAACCCGGCCTCCTCCGCGCCGACCGCCGCCCCGCGGACCGCCGCCGCGATCATCGCCTCGCCGCCCAGCGCGTGCACCGTGAGGATCGCCACGCCCAGCCGAGCGCAGTTCCGGGCCGCGCGCTCGACCGTGGTCGGGATGTCGTGGAGCTTCAGGTCCAGGAAGACCGGCCCCCGCTCGCGCACGCGCGCGACGGCGTCGGCGCCGACGGCCGTGAACAGCTCGAGCCCGACCTTGAACAGCCCGACCTCGCCCTGCAGCGTGTCGGCGAGCTCCTCGGCCCGCCCGAGATCGGAGACGTCGAGCGCGACCACGATCGGGTTGGACGGTCTGGGGATCACCGCGCGCCCTCGGCTGCGGGCCGCGGCCGCACCCGGAGCCGCCCCCGCAGGTCGGCCGGCGAGGAGACGCCCTTGTCCTTCAGATAGGCCAGGATCCCCTGCGCGATCTGCACCGGCGCGGCCGGGTTCACGAGCATCGCCGTGCCGACCTGGACCGCCCACGCACCCGCCAGGAGGAACTCCGCCGCATCCTCCCCCGTCGCGATGCCCCCCACGCCCATGATCGGCAGCTCGGGCAGCGCCTGGGCCACCTGGAAGACCGCCGCGAGCGCCACCGGCTTGATCGCGGGCCCCGAGAGCGCCCCGATCGGCGCGGCGAGCCTGGGGCGCAGCGTCCCGGCGCTCACGGCCAGTCCGGGGACGCCGTCGATCAGCGTCACGCCGTGCGCCCCGGCCCGCACGCACGTTCGGACGGCCTCGACCAGGTCCGGGTACAGCGCCGGCAGCTTCACGAAGACCGGCAGCCGCGACACCCGCGAGACGGACCCGACCACCTCGTGGATCCGGTCCAGGCGAGCCACGAACGGCTCGCCACGCCCACGCTCCTCGTCGATCGCGCCAAGGTACACCTCGAGGCCGACGATCCCCGGATTGGCCTGGAGGCGGCTGGTGACCCTGACGTACTCCTCGAGCGTCGATCCCGCGACCGACGCGACGACGGGCACGCCGACCCGATGGAACCGCGGCAGGTCCTCCGCTAGGAAGGCCTCCACGCCCGGGTTCTGCAGACCCACCCACGTGAGGAGGCCCGAGGCGGTCTCGGCCATGCGCGGCGTCGGGGCGCCCTTCGTCGGCACCAGCGTGAGGCTCCGCGTGACCACCCCGCCCAGGCGGTGGAGGTCCACGAGGCCCGTCTCCCGGCCGGGCCCGAGACACCCCGACGCGGCGAGCACGGGCAGGGGGAACTCGATCCCGTTCAGGTCGACGGCCATCTGGGGCTTCAGCCTGGCCACGTCCGCACCACCGGGAAGCCCTCGGGTGGCGTGGGCAGGAGCTCGGGTTCCTGGCCCATCCACCGCTCCCACAGGATCCGCGCGGGGTTGAACACCGGCCCGTCCGCGCAGGCGCGCTGGTTGTCGTAGCCCGAGCCGTCCTTGCGGATCACCGGCACGACGCAGGTGTAGCACTGCCCCACGCCGCAGGCCATCTGCTCCTCCACGGCCATCTGGGACGGAAGGCGTCGCTCCATGCAGAGCTCGGCTACGCGACGGAGCGTCGAGCGGCGGCCCGCCGCGTAGACCACCTGCGCCCCCGTCGCCTCGACGGTCTGGGCGAACTGGTCCACGACCGAGCCCTGCTCCCCCATCGAGCCGTCCTCGGTCGCGACCGAGATCGTCTGCGACAGGCGCTTGCCCTCGATCGGCTTGAACACATGGTCCAGGTCGGCGCCGCCGATCAGCATGTCGACCCGCTTGCCGCGCGCGCGCAGCTCCTGCGCCAGGAACAGGATCGTGGCCGCTCCGTGCCCCTCGGCGACGAGGAGGCAGTTCGTGAGCTTGTTCGGGTACGCGAACGCCTTGCCGAGCGGCCCGATCACGTCCAGGAACTGGTGCGCCTTCACCTCCGCGAGCCACTGGGTCCCCGCGCCGCGCGGGTCGAACACGAACTCGAGCGTGCCGGCCCAGCCTCCCCGACGTGACGCCTGGTGGATCGAGAAGTGGCGGCGGAGCAGGAACGCGCGACCCTCCGGCATCGCGACCGAGATGAACTGCCCGGGCCGCGCGCGCTCGGCGACCTCGGGGGCGACGAGCGTGAGCGAGTGGTAGGCGCCGAGCTTGCGCGTGTTGAGGATCTCGGCCTTGACGCGCTTCACGGTGTCGGGCCCTTGGTCGCCGGGGTGGGCCCGGTGGTCCGCTCCGCTGACGGCAGAGCCGACGGGCGCTCCGCGGGCCCCTCCTCGGTTCCGGCTATCGGGAGCCGGGGCTGGGTCGCGGCGGCGGCGCGGGCGGCCGCGTGGTGCTCCTGGAGGGTCCTGGGGTCGGTGGGGGCGGAGCGGAGGGAGTCGATGCCGCGCAGGGCGGCGTAGAGGCCGGGGACCGTCGTGATGCAGGGGACGCCAGCCGCTGCGGCGGCCGTGCGGATGTAGTAGCCATCCGTACGCGGGCCTCGGCCGAACGGGGTGTTGATCACGAGGTCCACCCTCCCACCCTGGATCAGCATCGCCACGTTGTCCGAGGACTCGCTGACCTTGGCGACGCGCTCGACGGGGATCTTGGCCCGCTCGAGGACCGCCGCGGTGCCCTTCGTCGCGAGCAGCCGGAAGCCGATCGCCGACAGGCGCTGCGCGGGGAGCAGGATCGCGCGCTTGTCGCGGTTCGCGACCGACAGGAAGGCCGTCCCCGAGGTCGGCAGGCCCGCGCCGCTCGACACGAACGCCTTCGCGAGCGCCCTGCCGGGGTCGGCGTCGATCCCGATCACCTCGCCGGTCGACTTCATCTCCGGCCCGAGCGTGGTGTCGACACCCGGGAAGCGCCCGAACGGGAGCACGGCCGCCTTCACCGCGGCATACGGCAGGTGGCGGTAGTGGTGCGGATCGGTCGGGACGATGCCCTCCTCGGTCAGGTCGGCCAGCCGGCGGCCGGTCAGGACGAGCGTGGCGATACGCGCGAGGGACACGCCGACCACCTTCGAGACGAACGGTACCGTGCGCGAAGCCCGCGGGTTCGCCTCGAGCACCCACACCCGCTCGTCCTTCACGGCGAGCTGGAGGTTGAGCAGCCCTCGGACGTCGAGCGCCCGGGCGAGCCGGCGCGTGATGTCCTCGATCGTGTCCAGCTCCTCGTCCGAGAGCGTCGCCGGCGGGATCTGGCACGAGGAGTCGCCCGAGTGGACGCCCGCCTCCTCGATGTGCTCCATGACCGCGCCGATGAAGACGTCCACGCCGTCGGAGACCGCGTCGACGTCGACCTCGATCGCCCCCTCGAGGAACCGGTCGATCAGGACGGGGTGCTCCGGCGCGACGTCCGCGGCCGCCCGCACGAACCGCTCGAGCTCGTCGGCGTCGTAGACGATCTCCATCGCGCGACCGCCGAGCACGTACGACGGACGGACGACGACCGGGAACCCGACCCGCGCCGCGATCGTGCGCGCCTCCTCCATCGTGCGGGCCTGGCCGTGCGGCGGGGCGGGGATCCGCAGGTCGTGCAGCAGCTCCGCGAACTTGCCGCGATCCTCGGCCAGGTCGATCGCCTCGGGGCGCGTGCCGAGCACGCGGAACCCCTCCTCCTCGAGGACGTGCGCCAGCTTCAGGGGAGTCTGGCCGCCGAACTGGACGATCACCCCCTGGGGGCGCTCGGCGTGGCACACGGCCAGGACGTCCTCGGCCGACAGCGGCTCGAAGTAGAGCCGGCTCGACGTGTCGTAGTCGGTCGAGACGGTCTCGGGGTTCGAGTTCACCATCACCGACTCGAACCCCACCTCCTCGAGCGCGAACGCCGCGTGCACGCACGCGTAGTCGAACTCGATCCCCTGGCCGATCCGGTTCGGCCCGGCGCCGAGGATCACCACGCGCGGCCGCTCGGCGGGCCGCACCTCCGTCTCGTCCTCGTACGTCGAGTAGTGGTACGGCGTCCGCGCCGGGAACTCGCCGCCGCACGTGTCCACGGTCTTGAACACCGGCTGGACGCCGAGGGCGTCGCGGTGACGCCGGACCGCCGCCTCCGTGCCACCGGTGAGGTCCGCGAGCCGGCCGTCGGAGATGCCGAGGCGCTTGGCCGCGCGGAGCTCGTCCGCCCCGAGGCGGTGGAGCGGCACGCCGCGCAGTCGGCCGGTCTCCTCCACGACCTGCGCGATCTGGTCGACGAACCACGGGTCGATCCCCGACGCCTCGGCGATGGCCTCGATCGTGGCACCGCCGAGGATAGCCGCCTCCACCAGGTGCAGCCGCTCCTCGGTCGCGCCGCGGAGGCGGTCCAGCGGGACGACGGCCTCCCCCGCCATCGCGGCGCCCAGCTCGAAGCCCGTCTTCTCGAGCCCGCGCCAGGCCTTCCCGAGCGCCTCCTTGAACGTGCGGCCGATCGCCATCACCTCGCCGACGGACTTCATCGTCGAGGTCAGGCGCGGATCGGCCTCCGGGAACTTCTCGAACGCGAACCGTGGGACCTTCACGACCACGTAGTCCAGGGTGGGCTCGAACGCCACCGGCGTCTCGCCGGTGATGTCGTTGGCGATCTCGTCGAGCCGGTAGCCGACCGCGAGGAGCGCCGCGATCTTCGCGATCGGGAACCCGGTCGCCTTCGACGCGAGCGCCGACGACCGCGACACGCGAGGGTTCATCTCGATCAGGACCCGCCGGCCGGTCCTCGGATCCACCGCGAACTGGACGTTCGAGCCACCCGTCTGGACCCCCACGGCCCGGAGGACGGTGAGCGCGTCGTCCCGCATCGCCTGGTACTCGCGGTCGGTGAGGGTCTGGACCGGTGCGACCGTGATCGAGTCGCCCGTGTGCACGCCCATCGGGTCGACGTTCTCGATCGAGCAGACGATGACGCCGTTGTCGGCGCCGTCGCGCATCACCTCGAGCTCGAATTCCTTCCAGCCCGCGATCGACTCCTCCAGCAGGATCTCGTGCACCGGGCTGACCTCCAGCGCGCGGGCCGCGAGCGCCGCCAGCCCGTCGCGGTCGGCAGCGAACCCGCTCCCGCCCCCGCCGAGCGTGAACGACGGCCGCACGATCAGCGGGTACCCGATCCGATCGGCGACCGCGAGCGCCTCGTCTGGCGACCGGGCGACGTCCGCCCTCGGGACCTCGAGGCCAGCCTCGAGCATCGTCCGCTTGAACCCGCTGCGGTCCTCGGCTCGGTGGATCGCCTCCAGGCTCGCCCCGATCAGCTCGATCCCCAGGCGGTCGAGGTCGCCGCGCTCGGCGAGCGCGACCGCGACGTTCAGCGCCGTCTGGCCGCCCAGCGTGGGGAGCAGCGCGTCGGGTCGCTCACGCTCGACGATCGCGAGCACCGACTGGGGCGTGAGCGGCTCGACGTAGGTCGCGTCCGCGAACGCGGGGTCGGTCATGATCGTCGCGGGGTTCGAGTTCACGAGGGCCACGCGGTAGCCCTCGGCGCGAAGGACCTTGCACGCCTGCGCTCCCGAGTAGTCGAACTCGCACGCCTGACCGATCACGATCGGGCCCGAACCGATCACCATGATCGAGCGGATGTCGGTCCGCCTGGGCATCAGGCGCGCTCCATCAACGCTCGGAAGCCGTCGAAGAGGTACCGGGAGTCGTGCGGCCCTGGGGCGGCCTCCGGGTGGTACTGGACGCCGAACGCCCTCACCTCGGCGCAGCGCAGGCCCTCGAGCGTGCCGTCGTTGAGGTTCCAGTGCGTCAGCTCGACGGCGCCGAAGCGAGAGCGTTGGGTTGCCGGGGTGGGATCCGTGCCTCGCTCCGCCGGCGGCATCGCCGACGGGCGCTCCGCGTGGCTCGGATCCCGACCACGGCTTCGACCGGTCGCTTCGCTACGGTCGGGCGCCGCAGTCCAGCCATCGGGGCTCACGGCGAAGCCGTGGTTGTGGCTGGTGATCTCGACCCTCCCCGTGGTGGTGTTGCGGACGGGTTGGTTGGCGCCTCGGTGGCCGAACTTCATCTTGTAGGTCGCGCCGCCGAGGGCCAGGGCGAGCAGCTGGTGACCGAGGCAGATGCCGAAGATCGGGAGGCGGCCGAGGAGGTCCTGCACCGCTCGGATGCCGTAGGTCGTGGCGGCGGGGTCGCCGGGACCGTTGCTGAGGAAGACGCCGTGGAAGCCGTTCGCGAGGATCTCGGTCGCCGGGGTCGTGGCGGGGACCACGGTGGTCTCGAGGCCGTAGGTCGCCAGCTGGCGGAGGATGTTCGTCTTGATGCCGAAGTCGTAGGCGGCGACGTGGAGCGTCCGGCCACGGTCGGGGCTCGGGGGGCCGACCACGACCGCGGCGTCGTAGGCCTCGGACGTCGAGACACCCGCCGCGAGGTTCGCCCCCTCCATGCCCTCGGACGCGCGGACGCGCTCGACGAGCGATCCGGGGTCCAGGTCCTCGGTGGAGATGGCCGCGCGCATCGCGCCGTGCTCGCGCAGGCGGAGCGTGAGCGCGCGCGTGTCGATGCCGTCGATCCCGGGGACGTCCGCCTCGGCGAGGGTCTCGTGGAGCGAGCGCTCGGCGCGCCACGACGACGCGCGGCGCGAGGCCTCGCGGACGACGAGGCCGGCGGCGTGGACACGGGCCGACTCCGGATCCTCCCCGTTCGTGCCGTAGTTGCCCTGGTGCGGAGACGTCATCGCGACGATCTGCCGGGCGTACGACGGATCCGTGATGACCTCCTGGTAGCCGGTCATCGCGGTGTTGAAGACGGCCTCGCCGAACGCCTCCCCCGCCGCCCCGAAGGAGCGACCGCGGAAGGTGCTGCCGTCCTCCAGCGCGAGGAGCGCCTCGGGCGTTCGCGTCACGCGGCGTCCCCCGTCACCGCTGGGCCTTGCCGTCGGTGACGACGAGGTCCCCCCGATAGACGGTGTGGACGACCCTGCCGCGCAGCGCCGTGCCGTTGAAAGCGCAGTTACGGCTCCTCGACGCGAACGGGGGCTCGACGACCCACTCCGCGCGGGGGTCGAACACGACGAGGTTGGCGGGCCGGCCCGGCTCGATCGGTCCGCCGTGGTCCACGGCCCCGAGCAGCCGCGCCGGCGCGGTCGAGAGCAGCTCGATCGCGCGCGGGAGCGTGACGATCCCCGGCTCGACCAGGTGCGTCAGCACGGCGGCGAGCGCCGTCTCGAGCCCGATCGTCCCGGGCGGCGCCTGGTCGAACTCCACCTCCTTCTCCTCGACCGCGTGCGGGGCGTGATCCGTGCCGATCACGTCGATCGTCCCGTCGCCGATCGCGGCTCGGAGCGCGTCGCGATCCTCCGCGGTCCGCAGGGGCGGGTTCACCTTGAAGTTCGTGTCGTACGTCACGAGGTCGGCGTCGGTGAAGACCAGATGGTGCGGCGTGGCCTCGGCGGTAACGCGCAGGCCCTCGGCCTTCGCACGACGCACCATCTCGACGGAGCCCGCCGAGGACAGGTGCAGCAGGTGCAGACGACCGCCGGTCAGGCGCGCGACGGCGATGTCGCGGGCCACGACGATCTCCTCGGACTCACGGGGCTTGCCGGCCAGGCCGAGCGCGTACGAGTGCTCCCCCTCGTGCATCTGCCCCTCGGCCGCGAGCGAGTCGTCCTCGCAGTGCTCGGCGATCACGACGTCGTCGAACGCCTTCACGTACGTGAGCGCGTTGCGGAGCACGCGCGGCGTCGAGACCGCCCTGCCGTCGTCGCTGAACACCCGCACGCCGGCCTGGACCATCTCGCCGAGCTCGGCCATCGACTCGCCGTCCTGACCGCGGGTGATCGCGCCCACCGGCAGCACGTCGCAGAGCGCCGCCTGCGCGCCCAGGTCGAGGACCTCGTGGATCACCGCCGCGTTGTCCGCGACCGGGTCGGTGTTGGGCATCGGCGCGACCGCCGTGTACCCGCCGAGCGCGGCGGCCCGACACCCCGTCTGGACGGTCTCCTTGTCCTCGCGCCCGGGCTCGCGGAGGTGGGTGTGCGGGTCGACCAGGCCGGGGGCGAGCACCAACCCCGAGGCATCGATCCTCGTGACGTCCGCGAGGGCCTCCTCGGCCGAGCGGATCAGCCCGTCCACCACGAGCACGTCGCCGACCTCGTCGCGGCCGGCGGCGGGGTCGACGATCCGGACGCCGGCGAACAGCAGCGCCTCACGCATCGGCGCCCACCTCCTCGGCCCGGCCGCCGAGCAACAGGTACAGGAGCGACATGCGGATCGCGATGCCGTTCGTGACCTGCTCCTCCATCACCGCCTGCGGGAGGTCGGCGACGTCGGAGTCGATCTCGACCCCGCGGTTCATCGGCCCCGGGTGCATGATCAGCGACCCCTCGGGCAGCCGGCCGACGCGCTCGCGGGTGAGCCCGAACAGCCGGGCGTACTCGCGCACGCTGGGGAAGTACTGCTGCCGCTGGCGCTCGCGCTGGACGCGGAGCATGTAGCAGACGTCGAGCTTCGGCAGCACCTCGTCGATGTCGTACGAGACCGCGACGCCCCACGAGGGCGCGTCCGGGGGGATCAGCGTGGGCGGGCCGACCAGCGTCACGTCGGCCCCCATCTTCACGAGCGCGAACGAGAGCGACCGCGCCACGCGCGAGTGCAGCACGTCGCCGACGATCGCCACGCGCAGCCCCTCGAGCCGACCCAGCCGGTCCCGCATCGTGTACAGGTCCAGGAGCGCCTGCGTGGGGTGCTCGTGCGTGCCGTCGCCCGCGTTCAGGACGCTGCCGTGGACCCATCTCGTGAGCGTGAGCGGCGACCCGCTCGACGAGTGCCGGATCACGATCGCGTCGGCGCCCATCGCCTGGAGCGTGAGCGCCGTGTCCTTCAGGCTCTCGCCCTTCGCGACCGACGTGCCGCTCGTCGTGAAGTTGATCACGTCGGCCGACAGCCGCTTCGCGGCCAGCTCGAAGCTGATCCGCGTCCGCGTCGAGTTCTCGTAGAACAGGTTCACGACGGTGCGTCCCCGCAACGCCGGGACCTTCTTGATCACGCGCGTGCCGACCTCGCGGAACGACTCGGCCGTGTCGAGGACGCGAACGATGTCCTCGGCGGTGACGTCGTGGATCGACAGCAGATGTTTGTTCATGTCGTACCCCCGGACTCCTCCACGACGACGGCGTCCTCGCCGTCGAGCTCCTTCAGGGCGACTCGCACCTGTTCGTCGGTGCGGGTCGGCACGTTCTTGCCGACGTAGTCGGCGCGGATCGGCAGCTCCCGGTGGCCGCGGTCGACGAGCACCGCGAGCTGGATCGCCGTGGGCCTGCCGAAGTCGACGAGCGCGTCCATCGCGGCGCGGATCGTCCGGCCGGTGAACAGGACGTCGTCGACGAGCACGACGGTCCTGCCGGTGATGTCGAAGTCGATCCGCGTCTCGTGGACCTCGGGCGCCTCGGCGCGCATGCCGATGTCGTCCCGGTAGAAGGTGATGTCCAGGACGCCGACCGGCAGCGTCACGCCCTCGATCCGCTCGACCTCGGCGGCCAGGCGGCGGGCGAGGTCGTCGCCGCGGTTCGCGATCCCCACCAGCACCACGCCGGCGGCGCCGTGGTTGCGCTCGAGGATCTCGTGCGCGATGCGGGTGACCGCGCGGCGGATCTCCGCCTCGTCGAGGATGCTGGCGGCGGCCATCAGCGGCCTGCCGCGGGCGCGGGAATGGGAACGCCCGGCCGCTGGCGCGGCAGGGCGTCGTCGTCGGGCATCATCATCTCGCTCCCTTCCCGGCCTCACGGGACCGGCTTAAAGGGGAAGGTCCCGCGTAGGATAGCGCCGCGCGAGGCCGTCTGCAGGCCTTCGACCGTGCGATCGGTCGCAGCGGACCCGACGACGGACCGCCCGGAGGCCCTAGACTAGGTTGGGTCGGCAGCCCGGAAGGTGGTCATCGATGCCTGGACCCAGTGAGTGGATCGTCATCGCGATCGTCGCCCTCGTCGTGATCTTCGGCGCCAAGAAGATCCCCGAGATGGCGCGATCGATGGGACGCGCCCAGAGCGAGTTCAAGAAGGGCATGAAGGAGGGTCAGGCGGACCTGGACGAGACCCCGCCGGCGACGGCCACGCCGCCGGCCACCTCGGCGCCCCCGGCGACCGTGCCTCCGACGACGCCGCCGCCCGCGGGAGCGGTCCCGCCGCCGGCGGCCACCCCGCCGGCCACACCCCCCGCGGAGCCGACGGAGCAGCAGCAGCAGCAGGAACCCCCGGCCGGGTAGCGGGCGACCGGCGCCGATCGCCGCCCCCGAGCGCCCGTCCTTCGCGGCCGGCTACCCGACGGCCCGCTCACGGGCGATCCGACCGAGCACGCCGTTCACGAACCGCCCCGAGTCCTCGGTCGAGAGTTCCTTCGCCGTCTCGACGGCCTCGTCGATCGCGGCGCCCGGCGGAACGTCGGGCCGGTGCAGCAGCTCGTAGCACCCGACGCGCAGGATCGTCCGGTCGAGCGACGGCATGCGCGGGACGGTCCACCCCTCGGCGTGCGCCCCGAGGACCTCGTCGATCTCGGCCAGACGCTCGGTCACGCCCTCGACCAGCTGACGGGCGAACGGGGCGACCCGCTTGCCGGCGGACGCCCACTCCTCGGCGACGTCGATCGCGTGCTCGCCGAGCACGTCGGCCTGGTACAGGATGTCGATCGCCTGGCGCCGGGCCTCGTGGCGCCGGGGCACGGCTACTTCACCCGCTCGATGTAGGCACCCGAGCGCGTGTCCACCTTGACCTTCTCGCCCGTCTCGACGAACAGCGGGACCTGCACGACGACACCGGTCGCGAGCGTCGCCGGCTTCATCGCGCCGGTCCGGGTGTCGCCCTTGACCGCGGGCTGCGTCTCGGCCACGTCGAGCACGATCGAGGCCGGCAGCTCGACGGCGATCGGCACGCCCTGGTGCATCGCGACCTGCGCGTTGGCGCCCTCGGACAGGTAGCGCTCGGCGCCTCCTGCGACGGCGACGTCCACCGGGACCTGCTCGTACGTCTCCATGTCCATGAAGACCAGGTGGTCGCCGTCCCGGTACAGGTACTGCATGTCCTTGCGCTCGACGATCGCGAGGCCGACCTTCACCCCGGCGTTGAACGTCCGCTCGAGCACCGCGCCCGTCTTCACGTTCCGGAGCTTCGTGCGGACGAACGCGCCCCCCTTGCCGGGCTTCACGTGCTGGAACTCGACCACCTGGAACAGGACGCCGTCCAGGTCGAGGGTCATGCCGTTCTTCAGGTCGTTCGTGGAGACGCTCATGGGACTCCTCGGATCGCCTCGGGTGGCTCAGAGTGTAGGGGTCGGCGCCGCCGCCATCACAGGACGAGCAGCTCGCGTGGCGAGGTGGCCAGGAGGCGCCCGCCGCCCGCCGTGACCTCGACCATGTCCTCGATGCGGACGCCACCGAGACCGGGCAGGTACACGCCCGGCTCGATCGTCACGACGGCCCCCTCGGCCAGCGCAACCCGCTCGTCCGCGTCCGGGCGCAGGAACGGGATCTCGTGGATCTCCAGACCCACGCCGTGGCCGAGCCCGTGGGAGAAGCGCTCGCCCAGGCCGGCCTCCTCGACGACCGCGCGGGCGGCGCGATCGACCGAGCGCAGCGAGGCCCCCGACCGCACGGCCTCGATCCCGGCGCGCTGCGCCGCCGCGACGACCTCGCGCACCTCCCGAAGGCGCTCGGGCGGCTCGCCGAACGCGACCGTGCGCGTCATGTCCGAGTGGTAGCCGTCCGCGCGAGCGCCGAAGTCCAGCTTCACGACGTCGCCGCGTCGCAGCGCCCGCCCGATCGGGTCGTGGTGCGGCTCGGCGGCGTTCTCGCCGAACGCCACGATCGGGTCGAACCCCTTGTCGTCCGCCCCCGCCTCGCGCATCGCGAGCTCCAGGGCGAGCGCGACCTCGCGCTCGGTCGTCCCCTGATGCAGCCCGCCCTCGAGCACGACCCGCCCGAACGCCGCGTCGGTCGCCGCCTGCGCGCGCGCCACGAGCGCGATCTCATCGGCCTCCTTCGCCTGGCGCAGCTCCTCCACCGTCGCGGTCGTGGGCACCAGCTCGATCCCGCGCGCGGCGTCCCCCAGCCGCTGCCACTCCCCGACCGTGAGCCCGTCGCGCTCGAAGCCCGCGCGGCGAACCCCGAGGTCCCCGAGCGCCCGGGCGAGGTGACCCGAGCGCTCGTCGAGGTAGATCCGCCGTTCGAGGTCGGCGACCTCGTGCGACGACTGCTCGTCGTACCGGCCGTCGGTGAAGAACACGGACGCCGAGCGCCCGACGATCACCTGCGCGTTCGAGCCCGTGAAGCCGGTCAGGTACCGGACGTTCGGCAGCCGCGTGACGACCAGCGCGTCGACCTCGAGCGCGTCCAGCCGCTCGGCCAGGCGCGACCGCCTCAGCCGGTGATCCACGGCAGGGCCTCGAGCGCCATGTGGTAGCCGCCGGCACCCGCGCCGGCGATCGTCGCGCTGCAGACGGCCGAGATCACCGAGTGCTGCCGGAACGCCTCGCGCGCGTAGATGTTCGTCATGTGGACCTCGATCACGGGTGCGTCGCAGGCCTCGATCGCGTCCCGGAGCGCGTAGGAGTAGTGGGTGAGCGCGCCGGCGTTGAGCACCACCGCCCCGAACCCGTCCCCCGGCGCCGAACGCAGCCACCCGAGCAGCTCGCCCTCGTCGTCGGACTGCAGCCACTCGACCTCGTGCCCGAGCGAGGTCGCCCGCTCCCGCACCTCTCCCATGATCTGCTCGAGCGTCTGCCGCCCGTAGCGCTCGGGCTCGCGCGTTCCGAGCGCGCCGAGGTTCGGCCCGAACAGGTACAGCACCCTCATCCGTGTCCTCCCCCCGGCCCCGCGCCCATCCCGGCGAGCGTCACGCGCACGACGTCCTCGGGGACGTCCTCGACCACGCGCGGGCGCCCCACGTCCTCGAGCAGGACGAACCGCACGCCCCCCGAGTACTTCTTGTCCATCCGCATCGCCGCCAGGATCCGCTCGGCATCCGGCAGCGCGCCCTCGGGCTCCAGGCCGAGCGAGCCCAGCAGCCGCCGGTGCCGCGCGAGCAGGGTGCTCGGCGCGAGCTCGAGCGCCTCGGCGAGCCGCGCGGCGAACAGCATCCCCGCCGAGATCGCCTCCCCGTGCGAGCGCCCCTCGAACGCGTCGATCCGCTCGAGCGCGTGGCCGAGCGTGTGCCCGTAGTTGAGGATCAACCGTGCGCCGGTGTCCCGCTCGTCGGACGCCACGACCGAGGCCTTCGCGCGGACGCAGCGCGCGACCAGGTCCTCGAGCACGGCCGGGTCGCGCTCGGCGATCGCTCCGAGGTCGCGCTCGAGCAGCTCGAGCAGCGTGACGTCGAGCGTGAGCGCGTACTTCGCGACCTCCGCGAGGCCGGAGCGGAACTCGCGCTCGGGCAGGCTGACGAGCGTCGTGACGTCGGCGAGCACGGCCGTGGGCTGGTGGAACGCGCCCACGAGGTTCTTGCCCTCGGGCAGGTTCACGGCCGTCTTGCCGCCGATCGACGCGTCGACCTGCGCGGTGAGCGTCGTCGGGACCTGCACGAACGGCACGCCGCGCATGTACGTGGCGGCGACGAACCCGGCCAGGTCGCCCACGGCCCCGCCGCCGAGCGCGACGACCGGGTCGTCCCGGTGGGCCTCCTGGACGGCGAGCTGGCGCTGGAGCGCCGTCATCACCGCGAGGGACTTCGCCTCCTCGCCCCGCGGGACGCCGACGTGCACGGTCTCCAGTCCCGCCCGCGCCAACCCGGCCGACAGACGGTCGAGGTACCGCGAGGCGACCTCCTGGTCCGCCACGACGAAGGCGCGCTCGGCCCTCGGGAGCGGGGGCACGTGGTCGGCCGCGTCCTCCAGGACCCCCCTGCCGATCGTGACGTCGTAGGGTCGGCTCGGGACCGCGACCGTCACCCGGACCAACGCAGGAGCTCCTGCCGGATGCGCTCGGCGACCTCCTGAGGGGTGCCGGTGGCGTCGACCTCGTGCGCGGCGAACTCCCGGTACAGCGGCTCGCGCTCGCGGAACAGCCGCTCGAGGTCGTCCCGCTGGCGGATCAGCGGGCGGTCCGGCGACGGCTGGATCCGCTCGTGCAGGACCTCCAGCGGGACCGACAGGAACACGACCTCGCCCGTGGCGCGCAGGGTGACCCGGTTCGCGGGCTCGAGCACGACGCCCCCGCCGCACGACACGACCGCGGGGTCGCGCGTCCCGGCCTCCTTCAGCGCGGCCGCCTCGAGCTCGCGGAACCGCGTCTCGCCCTCGCGGGAGAAGATCTCGCGCACGGACGCCCCGGCGGCGGCCTCGATCGTCGAGTCGAGCTCCACGAACGGCACGCCGAGCAGCCGGGCCAGCTCCGGGCCGACCGTCGACTTGCCCGAGCCCGGCATCCCCACCAGGTAGACGATCACGGCAGCGCCTCCACGTACGCCTGGAGGTTGCGTCGCGTCTCGGGGAGCGAGTCACCGCCGAACTTCTCGAGCACGGCGTCGGCGAGCACGAAGGCCACGGCCGCCTCGCCGACCACTCCGCCGGCCGGCACCGCGCACGCGTCCGTCCGCTGCTTGATCGCCACGGCGGGCTTGCCGGTGGCCAGGTCGACGGTCTCGAGCGGTCGGGGCACCGTCGAGAACGGCTTCATCGCCGCCCGCACCCGGATCGTCTGCCCGGTGCTCATGCCGCCCTCGATGCCGCCCGAGCGTGCGCTGGTCCGGGCCAGCCGCCCGTCCCGCCGCACGATCCCGTCGTGCGCCCGCGAGCCGGTCCGGGCCGCAGTCGCGAACCCGTCCCCCACCTCGACGCCCTTCACGGACTGGATGCTCATGAGCGCGAGGGCCAGGCGCGCGTCGAGCTTCCGATCCGCCTGGACGTGGGACCCCAGCCCCGGCGGGCACCCGTACGCGAGCACCTCGAACACGCCGCCGAGCGTGTCGCGCGCCTTGCGCACGGCGTCGATCTCGGCCGCCATCTTCGCCCCGGCGGCCTCGTCGAACGCGCGCACCGGGGACGCGTCCACGACGTCGAGGTCGCCCGGGGCCGGCAGACGCGACGACCGCGTGGCCGCCCGCCCGATCCGCACGACGTGCGACAGGACCTGGATCCCGATCTCGGCGAGGAAGGCCTTGCAGAAGCAGCCGAGCGCCACGCGCGCGGCCGTCTCTCGGGCGCTCGCGCGCTCGAGGACGTTCCGCACGTCGTCGAACCCATACTTCAGGACGCCCGCCAGGTCGGCGTGGCCGGGCCGGGGGCGGGTGAGCCGGTCGGCCGGGTCGGGCTCGCCCTCGACGCCCATCAGTTCGCGGTACTTCGTCTCCCACTCGGCGTTCGCGATCCGCACGCCGATCGGGCTGCCGAGCGTCCGCCCGTGCCGCACCCCCGAGACGATCTCGACGGCGTCGGTCTCCATCCGCTGGCGACCGCTGCGGCCGTAGCCGTGCCGCCGCCGCGCCAACTCCCCCGCCAGCTCCTTCGGCGAGACCGGCACGCCCGCCGGCAGCCCTTCGAGGATCGCGACGAGGGCCCTGCCGTGGGACTCGCCGGCGGTGAGCTGGCGCAGCATGGCCCTCATCATAGGTGAGCCCCGTGCCGGCCCGGCCGCGCTGGGCCGGCACCGGGGCCGCGTCCGGGCCTGGTGACCCGGGCTTGGAGGAGGGCGGTCCCGACTCGCGGGACCGCCCTCACGACCGGCGACCGCTCCCCCCGAGCGCGGTACGCCGGCGACCCTTCGCTACTTCTTGTGTTGGGGACAGAGCGTGAAGCTCTGGTCTCCGAACAGGAAGCGCGCACACCCGTTGTCGAGGATCCGCACCAGCTTGAAGTTGTCGTCGAAGATCGCGCCCTCCTCGACCACGTAGACCTGGCCGTCCACCTCGACCTGGACCCGATTGCCGTGGCGGAACACGTTGAGCAGCCGCACGTCGTGGCCCCCGATCGTGATCTGATCGTCCGGCTTGCCCGGTGGCGGGGGGCTCGTCGGCGGCGGCGTCGTGGGCGGCGCGGTCGTGATCGGTGGGGTGGTGATCGGTGGGGTCGTCGTCACACCCGTCGGAGGCGTCGTCGTGGCCGTGGGGCCGACCCCGCCGCCCGTCGGGCTCGGCGACAGACCGGGCGGGATCGAGAAGGGATCCCGGTCGCCGACGAGGTCGATGGGCGGCGAGGTTGGGCGGGGCGTCTCCGTGGGGGTCGGGCTGATCGTCGGGGTCGCCGTGGCGGTCGGGAGCGGCTCGGTCGTCTCACCGGTGTCGCCGTCGCCCCCCAGCACGAAGAAGAACAGGTAGATCACCGCGAGCGCGGCGACCACGCCGAGGGTGATCAGCATCTTCTTGTCGCGCTCGGTGAGGGTCATCGCTCTACGCTCCGCCCTCGGTCGTGGTCTGGGTCGTCGTGTCGGTGGTCGCGTCGCCCTCGACGGAGGCGGCCTGGACGGTGGCCACGCCCTCGCTCGGACCCGGCTCCGAGCCCGGGCCGGCGCTCGAGTCGGTCGTGTAGAACTCCACGGCGAGCTGCATCTGGAGCCGCCCGGTCGTGGTGATGACGGCGGTCGTGGTCCCGGTGGTCCCGGTGGTCGGCGTGATCCCCACGCTCATGACCTTGGCGGCCCTCGGGAGCGTCTCCAGGCTGAACAGGAAGTCCTGCAGGGTGAAGTACGAGCCGGTCACGACGATCTGGCTCGACACCGTCGAGAAGGACCCCGACGGGTCCGCCGCGGGGGTGCCGGGCGAGAACTGGAAGAAGTCGACCGCGGCCTGGTCCGCCGCCCCCTGGAGCAGGCGGAAGAGGCCGGGGAGATCGACCGTCGTGGGGACCTGGTCCTCGAGGACCTGGATCTCCTGCTCGGTCTGGGGCGCCTGGGCCTGCGCGTCCTGGAGGGAGCGCAGCTGGGTCTGCAGCGCCACCTCCTGCTCCTCCGCGACCTCCAGGTCGTCCCGGGCCTGACCCACCTGGCTCATCTTCGGCAGCACGAGCAGGACGATCAGAAGGATCGCGAGCACGCCGGCCGCGATCCCCGCGATGAGCGGTCCGCGCGCGAACCTCACGTCCGCCTCCCTTCCCCGCGACCGCGCTCGGTCGCCGCGTCGATCGTCAGGTCGAGGCCACCGTCGAACGTGTAGATCCGCGAGAACGCGGCGTTCTCCTGCGCGTTGTTGACCCACGGGTTGACCCACCCGCGGATCTGCTCGAGACGCGTGAGCCAGCTGGCGATCGTGCGCGTCTCGCGGGCCACGCCGGAGAAGGTGACGCTGCCGATCAGGCTGGTGGTGCCGCCCTCGACGGGTGTGCCCACCTGCGTGCCCGTCGGCGCGGTGATCTGCCCCGTCAGGTTCGTGAGGTACGACTCGTCCGGGATCACGCGCGAGACGTCGAGCAGCACGCCCGCCCACGACACCTCGTTGAGGTAGAGCGAGTCCACCAACTGCTGCTTGGCCGCCAGGTCCGCCTGTAGGTCGGCGTACGGCTGGAGCTCGGCGATCTGCGCCGAGAGGTCCGCGTTCGCCTGCCGCTGCTCCGCCAGCTCGTCCTGCGCCGAGGACAGCTGCATCGTCTGGAAGAAGTAGAAGACCAGGATCAGCGTGAGCACCGCGGCGCCGATCGCCGCGACGAGGGTCGTCGTCCGGCGCTCCACCTGCCGCTGGCGGAGCTCGGGGGGAAGGAGATTGACCTTGCTCACGGACGCCTCCGGTCGGGGATCGCGAGGCCGACGGCGACGCCGAGCACGGGCTCGGCCTCGGCCGCCGCCTCGGGGGACATGTCGAGCTCCGACTTCACACGCTGGAAGAGGTGCCCGCGGTCGACCGGGACCGGGATCCGGTCCTGGAAGACGTCGAGGAACCCCTCGAGCTTGGACCCGCCCCCCACGACCATCACCCGTGCGATGCGGGCGCCCGGCACCTGCGCGGCGTAGAACTCCAGGGAGGACCGCACCTCGTCGACGAAGCTGCCGGCGCGGTTCGCGGCGACGCGACGGACGTCGTCCGGGCTGGGGCCGCCCTCGACCTCCTGTCCGCGCTTGAGCTGCTCGGCGACGTCCTCGTCCACGCCGAGACCTCGGGAGATCGCGAGGGTGACGTCGCGGCCGCCGGACGGCAGGATCCGGACGAACCGCGTGATCCCGCGGTCGTGGACGCAGATCACCGTGACGTGAGCACCGACGTCGACGATGGCCTCGTCGCCCGTGCGCTCGAGCTCGAGCCCCTCGTCGGTGGTGCCGACGGACCGAACGATCGCGAACGGCGTGAGGTCGATCCCAACGGGGTCGAGCTTCGCGCCGGTCGCCGCCTCGACCAGGGTCGAGATCATCGGCTTGTGCGCCGCCACCAGCAGGATCCGCAGCATCTTCCGGCCGCCCTGCTCGGTCTCGCCGAGCGGGTCGAAGTCGAGCACGGCCTCCTCCGCCGCCATCGGGATGAACTCCTGCACCTGGAAGCCGAGCGACGCCCGGAGCTCCTTCTCGGGGAGCCAGGGCAGGGAGACCTCGCGGACGACGACCCGCTGGTTGCCGACGCCCAGGTGCACCTGACGCCCCTTCACGCCGGCCTTGCCCCAGAGCTCGCGGAGCGCCTCCGAGACCAGCTCCGGCTGGCGGATCTCGCCGTTCTCGACGGCTCCCGGCGGGAGCGGCGTCTGGGCGGCTCGCACCACGACGGGGACGTCGCCGGGCACGACCTCCGCCACTCGGACGGCCGTCGAGCCGATGTCCACGCCGATGCCGGTCCTCGCCACTACGCGCCCTCCACCTCGACCGAGCGGGCGGCCAGGTATCGATCCACGTCGGACTCCCGCACCCGGTAGTTCTTCCCGACCCGCAGGGCCGGGAGGTCGCCGTTCTTGATCAGTCGGTACACGGTCATGTTGGAGACCCGCATCGTCGCGGCGACCTCGGCGACGGTGAGCAGCCGATCGCCCGCCTCCCACACGCTCCGGGTCTTCTTCGCCATCGACGCGCCTCGCTACACGGATCGCTCGGACAGGTAGCGGTCCACGTCGGACTCGCGGATCCGGTAGTTCTTGCCCACGCGGATCGCGGCCAACTGACCGCTCTTGATGAGGCGGTACACCGTCATGTTCGACACGCGCATGGTGGCCGCCACCTCACCCACCGTGAGCAGCCGGTCACCGACGAACGGGCGCCGTTTCCCCATCTTTCACAACTCCAACTTCTTGCACTCTTCGCGCATCTCGCACATGTTCCACATCTTCCTCATCTGCTGCACTCGGCCCCGATCCACTCTCGCGCTTCGGACCGTAACAAGTGCAACATCTGCCGTCAATACTCCCTCATGGCTACTTTCGGCACGATAGGCTAAATTACATAGATGTAATTAGCAGAACGCTCAGGACTCACATCCTCAACATGCCGAGCGTGGCCGGCGGCGGATCAGGTGAACAGGCCGAGGTACAGGTCCGCGATCTGCGGTCCGACGAAGACGGCCGCGATGGCGCCGGCCGCCAGGAAGGGCCCGAACGGCAGGGCGTGCTTGCGCCCGGCACCTCGCAGCAGGGCCACGATCGCCGCCACTCCCCCGAAGGCGATCCCGAGTCCCGCGGCGACGGCGACC
>DASTPT010000102.1:0-14054 GCA_035762085.1 Actinomycetota bacterium
TAGTGTCGCCGACAGGCGCGACCGCGAACAATCAGCCTTCGCGGAAGTTCGGGAAGCCGGGCTGTCAACTTGGTCACTAACGTCTTGCGGCTCCGCCGCCGACGCTGGCGATGTGAACACGGAGAGAAGTGAAATCGTGACTCAAGCGGGCTCACCGGACGCGATGACTTCATTCCGAACATGCAGGGCGGGATGGACGCGGGAGGCCATCCCGCCCGAAGAAACCGCCGCAAATGCCATCGTCCTGAGGTCGCATTTGAGGACGTCTGGCGACGTGGCCGGTCGTCCACCGAGCGGGGATTAGCGGCGCCAGGCGGGTCTGGCCGGCCATTTTCCGTGCGGGATATTGCGCGGGATGAGAAGAGGCCGACGATCGTTTGCGCCTAGGCGAGCAACAAGACGCAGATTTGCAGCGTGTTTACGGGAGCGACGGGACTCGAACCCGCGACCTCCGGCGTGACAGGCCGGTCATGGCGGTTCCGGGCTGGGCGGGCATAGGCGGGAATTTGCGGCGCGAGCGGGGCTTTCCGACTTCGATGTTGCGGGGATTCGCGGGTACCGGCGGGGGCTTCCGGCAGCCTCCTGCGGGATGCGCGCGGGATGCGATGTTGCTGCATTTGGCAACGGCAATAACGGTCTCGCTAGATTCGTCGTTGCTACGCGGATTGCCACCGCTGCGCCCGAGGCCGTCTTGCTCCAAGAGAGCCCCGCCCGCGTTCCGTCCGGTGGACCCCCGTCTCAGTCGAGTATGGCACGCGCACCGTCGTGCCCGCCAGTCTCCACTCCTTCATGCTCGGTGGGGGCGCGCTGTTTGCGTCGGTGTCTCAGCACGGTTCTTGATGCCGCGCATCATCTTCTGCGTCATCACGAAGCTGATGAGGCCGACCGGGCTGCCGGCGACCTGTGCGAGTCGGTTCCCGAACGCGACCCGTTCGCGGACGAGGAGTCGCGTTCGACCATCCCCATGCGATTCGAGTACGAAGGCCCAGCTGAACTCCATGTAGGGCGGCTCGTCGCGTCGGAAGGGACGGCCCTCTTTCACGTTCGCCATCTCGAGGGCGAGGGAGTGAGGGGGTCGGGCGTCCATCACGTACCAGCCGCTGTCGCCGTTGGCGTCGGCGTGCACGAGGTCGCCGTCGGCTCGCTCTTGCCACTCGGGAACGATCCTGTCCGCGCTGTGGATGCCGAGGCGGAAGAGGTTCTCGAGCCAGTCGTAGCTGTAGAAGCCGCCGCGGACAGCCCCGAGCTGGCTCACCCACGGCCACACGGCTTCGGGAGGCGCGACGATCTCGATCGCGCGTGTGACCTGTCCGGCCGGGTCGGCGATCAGGTCGTCGCCCGGCAGCGACGCGACGAGCTCCTCGTCCGTCGCGCCCCAGCGTTCCTGCCAGGGATGGAAGAAGCGCCGGTATGCGGCGGCGAGCGCGCCGACGGATGCCAGGAGGCAGAGCGATCTCGTCACGGATCGTCCCGCCCGCCGCTGGTAGCAGGGGCGGACTCGGGCCGGGAAGTCATGCTCCCCACCGGCTCGATCGCCAGCAGCAAGAAGCGCCGGAGCCTGTTGCGGCTGGGCATCGGCCGTCCGGTGTGATTGCCGTCGATCGGGGGCTCCTATTGCGGGAAGAAGAGGAAGAGGTTCCAGGCGGCGAGAGCGACCAACAGGGTCACGCGAATAACAGGCGTCCAGGGGCGCCGCCAGATCCAGATCCCGATCGCGATCGGAAGGAAGAGGAGCCAGACCACCGCCTCGATTGGGAGCGGCTGCCGCCGCAGCGACTCCCAGAGCTCCTCGACGGTTGCGGGTGCAAGCGCGATCGCTGCCATAGGGCAAGCCAGAGAACTGCGAAGAGCAGCCAGACGACGACGTTGAAGACGAACGTGGCCCCGGCCAGCAACGCCACGATGAGCGCGATCGCAGAGAGAACGACGAAGACCGTGAGCCCGCCCGCAAGCGGCGGGATGACGTTCGAGCGCCTCGGTCCTCGGCGCGCCCAGCCGCGAGTCCTCCTGACTCGGGGCGAGGAAGTGGTGGTGCTCATGCTGGTGTCCTTCCTGCGGGTGTGGTCGCAAGTGGCCTTGACCCGCTACCACGCTCGTTCACCTGCTGGCGCCGCGCGACCACGATGCCGGCGTGCCAGCCCGGTGCTCGCCCGCGCGGCGGCGGCTGGGTCGACTCGACGTCGAGGCCGCTGCGGATGAGCAGCCACGAGATGGTCGAGTTCGAGTTCCACATCTCGCCGGCGCTGAGCTCGTCCCGTGCCCAGACCGGGGTCGGCACCTGGGGAACGAGCTCGAGCAGCCGCCGGGCGTGATCGGGATCGGTGCTGATGCGCTGCGGACTGGCAACCGCTTCGGCCACATCGGGGATGACGCCCTCTCGCCAGCACCGGACCTCGTAGCGGAAGAGCCGAAAGCGGCCTGCTGCGCGTGATCCGACCGCACCTTCGGCGACGACTCCGCGCTCGGCGCTGTCGCGCCACGCCGGCGCCTGCTCGATCACGAACCGCCCTTCGGGCACGCGAACCTCGAGCGCCGAGTGGTAGAGGTCGCAGCGCTCGCGCCGCTCCGTTCGCGCGACCACCCATTCGAAGATCCGCCCGTTCCAGCGAACGGAGTGACCGCCGGCGCCGAGCGGCAGCCAGTAGAGGTCGATGCCGCTGCCTTGCGCGGACGGAGCCACGGCTCAGCGCTCGTGCTGCCTGTGGTGGTGGCTGTGCCCCGAGCGCCCGGTGTAGAGGTCGAGCCGGAAGGCCATCGGGACGAGCATCGCCGGCATCATCAGCCCGTGTTCGAGGAGCGCCAACTCGCTCTTCGGCACGACGGAGAGCCATCCGAGCGCGAGCAGCGCGATCGCCAGGACGGGCATCACCGCGGCCATCTCCGTCGTCTCCCGCCGCGGCATGCCGCGGAAGAGCATCCATACGACCATCGGCGCGGTCATGGTGAAGGTGACGACGGCTACCGATAGCGTCGGCAGCTCGCTGAACGGTTCCGAGTAGCCGAGTTCTCCCGCGGCCCAGAAGTAGGCGATGTCGCCGAGGGCGAAGCCGATGCACATCGGTGCGCACATCTCGAGGTAGTGCCGCAGGAAGAGCGCCGTCTGCCTGCTCCGGCTGATCGTCGAAGCGGGTTTCAGCGCTGCGTGTGGCTCGACTGCGGCCATTCCCTGCTCCCGTCGTTTGAGGAAGCGTTAACCGCCGGCGACTCAGCCGGCATCGCGGAATTCGCTGTCGTTGATCCGTACTTCTCCACAGCGCGATCCCGGCGTGCGCGGATGCGCTTGCGCTCGTCGGGGACGATCGTGCCGACGAAAAGAGGACGCTCGGATGAAGACGAAACGCATTGCGCCCGCCGTTGCGCTTGCCGCCGCGGGCATGGTCGCGGGTCGCTACCGGCGCGACCTGGGTCGCGCGCGAGCCCGGCTGGCTCGGCTTGCGCGCTGGTCGATCGAGATGCCGTTCGGGCCGCTCGAGTTCTGCGAATGGGGCGAGGGCGAGCCCCTCCTGCTGGTGCACGGCGTCGTCGGTGGCTTTGACGTGCCGCCCTCGTGGCGGGCGCTCGTCCCGGCGGGCTATCGGATCATCGCGCCCTCGCGGTTCGGCTACCTCGGCTCCCCTCTTCCGGAGCACGCGTCGACGGCCGTACAGGCCGACGCGTTCGACTCACTATTCGACAAGCTTGGGATCGAGCGAGTGCCGGTGCTGGCCTTCTCGGCGGGGTCGACGTCGGCGGTGCAGCTGGCGCTCCGCCATCCCGACCGCGTCTCCGCACTCGTCTTGGTCGCCTCGAACGCGCCGCACGAGAAGCCGGTGACGCTGGCGCCGCGCGCATTCGCCCCACTCGTCTTCTCACAGCCGTCTCTGTGGTTTCTGCGCACCTTCCTGCCCCAGAAGTTGGCCGCGATCGCGGGGACGCCGATCGGCTACGCGCTCGATGATGAGGATGAGCGCACGCTGGCGACGATCTTCGACAGCTTCTTCCCGGTCGCGCTGCGCGCGCAGGGGATCATCTTCGACGGCTACGTCGGCAACGCTGAGATCGGCGACTGCCGCTTTGAGCGGATCACGGTGCCGACGCTCGGGGTGCACGCGGTGGACGACCCGCTCGCCCCCTACGAGGACGCGCGGGCGATGGTCGCGCGGATCCCTGGCTCGCGCTGGGTGCGCGTCGAACACGGGGGCCACATCTTCATCCACAAGGACGAGCAGGCAAAGCGCGAGATCGCGGCCTTCCTCGCGGCAAATCCGCCCTCCAACGCGACGGCCCGGGAGCTCGCGCTCGCCGCCGGACCACTGGCCGACGCATGAACAACGCGGAGGGCCCGCCGTTCCACGCCGCCTCCCCGCGGCGACAGCCGGAGTACGGCGTCGAGCTCCTCTGGCTTCCGCTCGGCGCCCGCGGGTACTTCCTTCGCGTCGGCGGCAAGGTCTATGAAGCGCTCGCCGCCCTGCTCGATCGCCGCGAGACGCAGGACATCTACCACTCCGTCCTGAACGTACGCGTTCCCAGCGGCCGCTATGTCATCGAGATGGGCCCGGTCGCCGACACGAACGGCGCCGGACGCGGCGTGGTCGTCGAAGGGCCGGTTGCAAGCAGGCTGCTGGCTCACTTCCGCATCTTCCGCTACGAGGTGCGGTGTTGGCGCGACGGCATCACGGCATACGACTACGCCGTCGACGGCCCACGACGAATCACCGACGGTCCCTCTCGAGCGCAGCAGGTGCTCGAGCTCGTCCAGCAAGTGCCGGCGCTCACCTGGGGCCGCGATCAACTCCGAATCGGCGAGAGCTGGTCGTGTAACTCCCTCACATCCTGGCTGCTCTCCAGGAGCGGCGTCGAGACGCCGGTCGAGCCACCTGCCGGTGGCCGCGCGCCAGGCTGGACAGCGGGCGCGGTCGTCGCGCGGCGGCAGCTCATGAGGCAAGCGAGCTTGGGAGACGAGACTGCCCGGCTGGTGGACTCGCTTAGGGCGTGACGCTCTCACGTCGGGTCGACCGGATAGTGGGGCCGGGGTCAATGCGGGAAGCAACGCGCCCGGCCGTCGCCCGTATGAAGAAATCGCTGGAAATGCCGGAGAGCCGTATCTGGCGGGGGGAGGACGACCGGCGAAGTGGCCGGTCGTCCACACTTGCGGCGATTCACGGCTCCAGGCGGCTCTGGCCGGGGACTTTCGGTGCGGGATGAGCGCGGGATGCGAAGAAGCCGGCGGTCGTTCGCGCCGAGCCCAGCGTCAAAAGAGGCTGATTTGCAGGATTTTTACGGGAGCGACGGGACTCGAACCGCGACCTCCGGCGTGACAGGCCAGACAGGGCCTTCCTGGCTGCCCGGGGAGAGACGGGGATTCCCGGGAGGAGCAATGGAACTCGCTCTTGTTGATGTCGGACAAGGCAACAAACTCAAGCACCTGCGTGGAGGGATCTCTGGGAGCTCGCCAACCTCCCGGGCGGGGCCGCAAACGGACGAGGAGCCGGTCGACATCCGGCCCTCGCTGTCGTTCGTCAGAGAACGATGGGCACCGCGACCGCGAAGTAGATCGCGATCGAGAGCAGATCCTGGACGACCGTCGCGAGCGGACCGCTCCCGAACGCGGGGTCGCGGCCGAGCCGCTGGAGGAGGAAGGGCAGGCCCATCGCGACCAGGGTCGCGACCGAGCAGCTAGCGAAGAGGGCGAGGGACACGGCGATCGCGACGGGACCGCTCCCCCACGCGATCCACGCGAGAGGGAGGAAGGCCACACCGATCACGACGCCGATCAGGACGCCGGTGACGAGCTCACGGACGACTATCTGCGCCGGTCGCACACCTACGGCCAGGCCCCGGATGACGATCGCCTCGGTCTGGGTGCCGACCGCGTCGGCCATGTACACCACGCTCGGGACGAAGAAGGCGAGGAGCACCTCCTCCGCGAGCTGGCTCTCGAACGCGCCCACGATCGCCGCGGCGAGCGCCGCCCCCGCGAGGCCGAGGAGCAACCAGGGGATCCGGTGCCAGAAGCGCCGGCCCACGGTCTCCTCGGCCGCGCTGCGCGCCGAATCCGTGCTGCTTAGGAAGCCGCCGAGGCGCGCGATGTCCTCGTCGTGCTCCTCGACGAGCACGGCGAGCATCCGCTCGGGTGGGATCAGGCCGAGGAACGCGCCGCTCTCGTCGACGACGGCGAGGCTGACGCCGCCGCTGCGGACGAGGTGGAGGACGGCCCGCTCCTGGTCGACGCCCGCACGCGCGACCGCCGGCTCGGCGTCCATCAGCTCGTCGAGCGTGGTCGCCTCGTCGGCCGCGAGGAGCGCCTCGATGGTGACGAGCCCGGAGAGCCGGTCGCCATCGAGCACGGCGACGGCAGAGGCGGTCGTGAACCGGCGGCCGGTCAGCGCGCGCCGCACGTCACCGGCCCGATCCGAAGGGCCCGCGCGGGGTACGTCGCCCGCCACATGCTCCTCGGCCGTGTCGAAAACGTGCGGCGGAACGGGCGCCGGGCTGCTTGCCATTACCCGATCGTCGCGCGCTGTGCGGACAGCGCCCGCGGTCCGTGGAGCTGCTCAACGCGCGAGCTCCGCCTCGGGTGCGCCACGCCGCGTTCGCGTTCGCCGCTACCTCTGGCAGCCGGATCCGGCGGCGCTCTTCAAGATCGTTCGGGTCGTGGGGCGTCCTCAGCGAGTCAAGACGCGCTGCAGGCGGAGGGTGGCGGCAGAGATCATTGCCGCCGCGAAGGCGAGCAACACCCCAAGCTGCACAAGTATGTCCGCAACCCCGCCGCCTTCCCACGCAAGTTGGTGAACGCCTCGTTCCCCCAGGCATGCGGCGTCACGTGCGCGATCGGGGTGCGCAGCGGCCTGAGCCGCTGACAAGCGCTTGGGCGTGCGTGCGGCGTCGTGAGTAGAGACGGTCCGTTTCCTCGTCCTGCACCTTAACCACACCGGGCGATCAGCGCCGGCCCCGATGTCGCGGTGCAGTCGACGCGCGACGCTTGCCGTGGCTACGGAAGGAGATCCGGTGCCTACGGAGACGTTCACATCGGAGGAGGAGCCGCGAGGCGTGCTCAGCTCGAGGCTGGTGCGAACGTGGACCCGTACCGCGCAGGTGCGACGCGTTCGCTCCGGCGACCCGCGCGTAGCCGGTGGTTGGCGAGGAGGTATCCGATGACACCGAGAGCGGAAGGCGCGTCGAGACGCGTCCGAGTTGCGGCGCTTCTCTTGATAGCCGGCCTGGTGGCTGGCCCGGTCAGCACGCATGTCTACTGGATGCTGGGCGGCACCTGGGGGCTCTATACCCGCTCCGGCGCTCGCGAGGAAGTGGCGACGACTGGCGTGCGCGTCGTGGCCGCCGTGGTGGTCGTGCTGCTCGTCGCGGCGGTGTTGGTCGTTCTGGCGCGGGTCGGGATGTGGCAGCAGGCGTTCGTGTCCGACCGCGTGATTCGGGTCCTAGCGTGGGCGCTGGCGGCGGTCTTCCTGGTCGAGACGGTGGCGGCGTTCACCTGGAGTAGGGGCGAAGAGTTGTGGTGGCTGTACGGGCCGGTCTCGCTCGTGATCGCACTGCTGGCGCTCGTCGTGGCGGGCTTGGGCGGAGCGTGGCCGCGTCTTCACCGGCCGCACCGCACGGTGCCGTCGCACTGAAGGGAGGCATAGTGGCGACTCGAGTTCTTCCGACAAGGGAACCGCCGCAGGCGAGCCCGCTCGAGCTCGACCTGAGGACACGGGTCGCGCAGGTCCTCGACCGCTGGCCCTCTGCCGGCCTGGCGGTCGCGGTCGTCCGCGACGGCTCGCCGGAGTGGTTCCTCGGGCCCGGCGTTGCCGACGTCCGCTCGCGAGAGCCGATCACGGAGGCGACCGTCTTCCGGGTCGGCTCGCTGACGAAGACGTTCACCGCGATCGCCGTGATGCAGTTGTGGGAGCAGGGTCTGGTCGACCTCGACGCGCCGGCGAGCGAGTTCCTGCGCACGTTCCGCCTCGTTCCGGCGAAGGCGAGCTTCCGACCCGCGACCGTGCGCCATCTGCTCACGCACACGGCCGGGGTCGGCTACTGGCGCCGGCTGTCCGACCTGCTCCGGCCGGGCGTCGGCTCGGGCGACCGTGCGGGTCGCTCGGGAGCGCCGCCGCTCGCCGACTACTACCGGAAAGGCTTGCCGGTGGAGATCGAGCCGGGGACGAAGTGGGTGTACAGCAACCACGGTTTCGCCGCGCTCGGGCAGATCGTCGAAGACGTGACCGGCGGTCCGCTCGATCGCTACCTGCGCGAGCGCGTCTTCGATCCGTTGGGAATGGAGCACACCGACCTCGTCCGCTCCGAGCGCGTCCGCGAGCAGCTCGCGACCGGGTACGTGCTTCGCTCCCGCGGCCTCAAGCCGGTCGCCGACCGCGAGATCCTGACCCCCGGCGGGAGCGGCATGTTCTCCACGACCGCGGACATGGCTCGCTACCTCGCTGCGCTCCTGCACGGAGGCGTCGGCGAGCACGGCTCGGTGCTCGAGCCCGAAACGCTCGCGTCCATGTTCGAGCCGCACTTCCAGCTCGATCCCCGCACCGCGGGCATGGGCCTCGGCCTCGAGCCCAACGAGGAAAGCGGCCACCGGACCGTTTGGAAGACCGGCGTCGTTTCCGGGTTCCTCTCCGCGATGGTGGTGGCGCCCGACGACGGGCTCGGCATCGTCGTGCTCAGCAATACCGGCGGCCTCGACGGTCGCGGCGCGGCGGAGCCGCTTGCGGCGGCGCTGCTTCGCCGCCTGCTCGGTCTGCCCGATCAGGCGATTCGCACCGACATCCCGCCTCGCCCGGAGACCTGGAGCGAGATCTGCGGCTGGTACAGCCCCGACCCCGGTCCGGTCACGAACCTGTTCATGCGAGCGCTCTGGGGCGCTGGTGCCGAGGTCGTGGTTCGCGGCGGCCACCTGCTGCTGAAGCCTTTGACCCCGGTCCCAGCATTGCGCCGCGGCATGCGGCTCTACCCCGACGATCCCGACGATCCGTGGGTCTTCAGGGTCGAGATCCCCGAGTACGGCAAGCACTACCGCGTCGTCTTCACGCGATCCGAGGGCGGGGAGATGCGGCTCCTGATGGAGGTGCTCTCGTTTCGGAAGCGGCCCGACGCCCGCAACCCTAGGCGGTTACTTAGGGCCGGCGTTGCCGTCGGAGCCGCCTCGGTCGCAGCCCGACGCGTCCGCAGCCGTGCGTCGAGGGTGTGTCGCCAATGACCGTGGCATCGCCGCGAGTCGAGCCGGCTGCGACCGAAGCGGCGTCCGGCCACGGCGGACTCGTCCTCGACCAGGTAAGCAAGCGATTCGAGTCGGTGCAAGCTCTCGTGCACCGCGCTGTGGTGTGGGACGGAGCCCGCCGCACCGATCAACCCACGATCGAAGAGAGGTGGCCTGATGACCGTTGAGCAACGAGATCCCACCATGTTCCTCACGCAGGTCGAGAACCTGGCCCGCTCGCATCGAGAGCACGAGCTCTATTACTCGCAGGCGCCGCTTGCGGACGCGGTCACGCTGCAGCAGTTCTCGCGCACGTTGAAGGCGCTTGCCGGGCACTGGGCGACAGCGACGCCGGCTTCGGTCGAGCATGCGAATCCGTACGCCGGCTGCGACGACCTGAACGTGCAGGCGGCGATCGAGACGCTTGGCGTCCTTTTCCTCGAAGGCGAGGGTGAGCCGGCAGAGATCGGGCGGATCAAGCGCGAGCTGACGACTCAAGCCGACGACCACCAGCAGACCGGGGCTTGGCTGGGCGAGGCGATGCAGTCAACCTGGAAGACGGCGGCCCGACTGTTGCGAATCGAGCCGCTCGCCGATCTGCTCGGCGAGCGGCATCGGATCATCGCCGCCAACTGGCAGAACGCGAGCCTGAACGTGATCATCGGCGCGCTTCTCCGCCGGGCGGTCGAGATACTCGACGTCGTCGATTTCACGCCCGCGGCGATCCGTGCCGATCTCGCCGAGAAGCGGCTGGTGCCGCGCTACCTGTACTCGGCCGCCGAGCTGATCGACCGTGCGGCGGACCTGTTGGCCGAAGGCGCCATCCTCGTCCACGACAGCGAGCGTCGCTGGCGCGTGTTCCACGAGCGGGTCGAAGCGATCCGTGGAAATGGAGGCCGTGCGTGAGTCCACCGACGCCGCAGTGCGCAGGTTCTCCGATGCCGACCGGCTCCCTCGGAGGGAACCTGGCGGTAACTCAGATCGGAAGGTGATCCTCATGTCCGTCTACACGCATCCAGTGTCGCGGGCGATCCCGGAGGTCGTCCGGCACCTCGCCTGGTTCATCGTGGTCTGTGTCGTCGCGTTCCTGGTGCCGTACCTCGCCGTCTCGGTGCTCGAGCTGCAGCACGACGTCTTCTACCTCGTCCATTTCGCCGTCACGATCGCCCTGGTCGCGACGTATGTCCGGGTGGAGCAGGTCGACGTGGCCGCGATCTTCCGCGGTCGTTGGCGTTGGAGCCTCGGCCTCGGCGTCGTTCTCGCGGCCTTCCTCGTTTTCAACGTCCTCAGCACCGAGGACGCGACCGCGCGGCCGCACGGCGCCTACTTCGTCTTCGAGCTCCTGTGGCGGGGCGTCGGCTACGGCCTGATCGACACGCTGCTGCTGACGATCTTCCCCTGCTTCGTCGCCTACAAGCTCCTGCACGGTCGCGTTGACGGTCTGAAGGGAAAGCTGCGCTTCACGGCCCTGACGTTGCCGCTCGTCCTCATCATCACCGCGACCTACCACTGGGGCTACCCGCAGTACCGCGAGGACGGGCTCAGCCGGCCCGAGACGGGCAACGTCCTTATCTCTATCCCCACGTTCGCGACCGCGAACCCGGTCGGCTCCCTCGCCGCGCACGTCTCGCAGCACGTCGCCGCTGTGACCCACGCGTACGAATCGCGGATCTTCAACCCGCCCGTCACGAAGTCATGACCGCGACCGCTCACCAACGCGCGCGCGGCAGGAGGCCGCTGCTCGGGCTACGCCGTCGGCCCGGACGTCTCGCGCTCGCGTTCATGCGGGTGCCGCGCCCGCTCTACCACCGCGGCTGGGGCTGGATGCTCGACCACATCTTCCTGCTCATAGCCCACCAGGGTCGGAAGACGGGCAAGCGGCGCGAGACGGTCGCCATGGCCCTCGCGTACGACCCGGGCACCCGCGAAGCGGTCGTCTGCTCAGCGTGGGGCCCGAACACCGAGTGGATCCGCAACCTCCGAGCCCACCCGGCACTCGAGATCCAGATCGGGCGCGAGTCGTACGTGCCGGAGCAGCGCTTCCTCTCCGAGGACGAGAGCGTCGCCGTGGCGGTCGAGTTCCGGCGCAGGCACCCGTGGCGGGTGCGCCTCTTCGCGGCGATTCTCGGGTGGGGCGATCTGAGCTCGGAGACGGCGGTGAGGGAGTTCGTTCGCACCCGTCCGTTCGTCTCGTTCCGGCCGACGCGCGCCGCGGGGACCCAAAGGGGCTGGACGAGCGATGCCACGCGTCGAGGGTGAACTCGTGATCGAGCCCCCCGCTGGCCGGAGGTCGATGACCGTATGTCGACGGGCACGCACCCTGTGACGCATCGGTTTCACTGGCCGCATCGGTGGGCTGTGTGGCTACTGCTCGGCCTTGTCGGCCTAGTGGCCGCCGTCGGCATCGTCGTCGGCATCGACCGAGCGTTCTTCTCGGGCCAGGCGCAGTACCCGTGGCCGCCGGAGCCGTGCGTGGTGCAGGGCATCGACGCCCGCTGCGGCACCCTCGTCGTCCCGGAGAACCGCGCGAAGCCGAACGGGCGAACGATCGGGCTCAATGTGGTCGTCCTGCCTGCGCGCTCGAAGCCGGCCCGAACGGACGCGGTCACGTATCTCGCCGGCGGACCCGGCGAGGCCGCCACCGAGCACGCTGCCAACCTGAGCCGGCAGTTGGGCGCGCTGAACTGGTATCGCGACATCCTGCTCGTCGACCAGCGCGGCACCGGGGGATCCGCGCTCGACGGAGGAGACGTGACTCAGTACGGGACGCGAATGGCGATGGACGACCTGGACGCGGTGCGGGCGGCGCTCGGCTACGGGCAGCTCGACGTGATCGGCAGCTCCTACGGCGCTACGGCGGCGCAGGTCTACCTGAGGCTCCACCCCTCCTCGGTGCGCACACTCATCCTCTCGGGCGCATCCGCGATCGACGTCCCCTTCTTCGACCGCTACGCCGTCAACGCCCAGCATGCGCTCGACCAGCTCGCGGAGTTGTGCGCCGCAGACCCCGCCTGCCGGAAAGCGTTCCCGGGCTGGGAGCGCCAGTTCGGCGAGCTCGTCAAGGCGTGGAACGCCCACCCCGTGAACGGCATGACGGGAGACGAGTTCGCTTCCATCGTGCACGTGATGCTCCTCGACCTGGAGAAGGCGCTCTCGATTCCACTGGTGGTCAGTCGCGCCGCAGCGGGCGACTACGGGCCCCTCGAGCAAGCGGGCTCGGGGGATCTCGCCGTCGAGCTCGATCTCATGTCCTCGTCGATCTGGTGCAACGAGCCCTGGACTGGGCTCGATGCGAGGGGGCCGTGGGGCACCGACTTCGACAGCTACACGACCGCGAAGATCGCGGCGAACCGCCAGGCCTGCTCATCCATCACGAAGCGCGCTGAGCCGCGCTCGCTCTGGACGCTTCTCACCTCCAGCTCCGTGCCGGTGCTCGCGCTGGCGGGCGGCGCCGACCCGCAGGACCCCGTCGCGAACCTTGCCGACCTGAAGCGGCACTTCCCCGACAGCCGGACCGTGATCTTCCCCCACATCGGGCACCAGTTCGGCATCGGCGGCTGCGTCGTCCAGATCATCGCGGACTTCGTCGAGCGCGGCTCGACCAAGGGCCTGGACACAACGCGCTGCGACGGCGCGGTCGTGGTGCCGCCGTTCGAACTGACCAACTGAACCAGACTGGCGATACACCGGTCCTCTGAGCGTGCGCTAGGCAGCGTGCGGAAATCCACTCGGACACTCGGGCCCGACGACGCTGGATGCCGGCACCGAGGCTCAAGCAGGTGCACCGTTGGGGGACCGTCACTTCCAGACCAACCCGAAAGCCGCTCAGTCGGCAGGTCTTCATCCCCGCCGACCGACAGCGCGGATTCCCGCGGGATGGCCACGAAGTTGCTGCCCTGCGAAGGAGAAAGCACCTGCACATACGCTGCTTCTAGATCCGCCCACTCAGCGACCTCCGGTCAGGTAGGCCGGGCGTGCACGGCACGGGGATTACCGACGACGAGCGGCATCGCCCGGGGATTTCCGGCGGATTCCAGCGCGGATCTGCGCGGGATGAAAGGAAGCCGGCGGTCAACCGCGCTAGCCGTGGCACCAAAAGATGCCGCTCTGCAGGTCTTTTACGGGAGCGACGGGACTCGAACCCGCGACCTCCGGCGTGACAGGCCGGTCTTGGTAGTTCCGGGCTGGGCGGGGATAGGCGGGGATTACCGGCGAGAGCAGGACTTTGCGTCCCGTGCTCTTGCGGGGATTGCCGGGTACCGGCGGAAGCTTCCGGCGACCTCCCGCGGGATGTATGCGGGATAGATCGTTGTCGCAAATGACAACGAGGGACGACGGCCGGATGCTAAAGGGAACCGTCCTCCGGAGGCAGCGATTTGGTGGCCTGCTGATCTTTCGGGGGGCTGCAGGGACGTGCTCGTCCCGAGGTTCGTACGGCCGGTTCCGTCCGTGTGGCCTTCCCGGTGTCCTTGGACCGCTCTTGCGCGCCGGCTGCGGAGCGCGTCGCCAGAAGCGATTCCGAGCCGCATCGCCGTCGCGTCGGCAACGCCGGACCATGATGAGTGACCACTAGCATCGGGGCCGCTCGGCCGCGTAAGCGGTCCGCTAGTGTGGTCTGACACGCTGACCCCGCGCGGCGTCCTCGATTCTGAGGGGCACGTCCTTCGATTGCCGCGCCGGCTCGATCGCTGCCTCCGCCGCCTCGGCGCGGGTGACCTCGAGAAGACGCGCACTCGGCACTGTCCGGTGCCGAGCGAGGCATCGAAAGGGGTCAACATGGCATTCCGAAGCCCTTCCACGTCGTCGTCGCTGCGGTCCGCGACTTCGAGCCGCGGTTTCATGGCGGCGCTCACCGACCGGGTCCTCGGCCACA
>DASTPT010000103.1:0-15631 GCA_035762085.1 Actinomycetota bacterium
GTCTGCCCGAGGCCGTTGACGGCCCCGTCGATGACCTCCTCGTCGAAGGCCTTGATCCCTCCCGAGAGGTGCCGCGTGACCCGCGCGGCGCCGTTCACGACGCCGTCGATCACGACCTGGTTCGTCCAGTTCGTGAACGCCGCGACCTCGTCCCGGATCGGACGGATGATGCCCTTCCAGTAGATGTCGTCCAGGTAGTACTTCCTCGTGAGCAGCGTGTACGCGGGGCCCAGCGCGACGAGCGGGTCCTCGGCCCGCCAGGTCCGGTACACGGCCCACCCCCCCAGGAGTCCGAGCCCCGCCGCGGCCACCGACAGCGCGGCGACCCACGGCACGAACGTGATGGCCTCGGGCTCCTCGAGGAACACCCAGTCGAAGAACGGGGCTCCGGTCTCCGCGAACCCCAGGAACCCGACCGCGACCGTCGCGGCCGCGAGGAACACGAGCGGCCCGGTCATCGACACCGGCGACTCGTGCGGGTGGCCGTGACCGCGGTACGCCCCGAAGAACGTCTGCAGGACCATCCGGGCGGTGTAGAAGGCGGTCACCACGGCGGTGAACAGCAGCAGCCCGAACAGGACGAGCTGGTGGTCGTGCTCGAGCGCGACGAGCAGCTCGTCCTTCGAGAAGAACCCGGCCAGGGGTGGGATGCCGGCGAGCGCGAGCGAACCGATCAGGAACGTCCAGAAGGTGACCGGCATCGGCCGCCGGAGGCCGCCCATCTCGCTCATGTTGTTCGTGTGACAGGCGTGGATCACCGACCCGGCGCCGAGGAACAGCAGCGCCTTGAAGAACGCGTGCGTGAACAGGTGGAAGAACGCGGCGTTCCGGCCCGCGGGGCCGGCCGCCATCAGCGTGATCATGTAGCCGAGCTGCGAGACGGTCGAGTACGCGAGCACCCGCTTGATGTCGTCCTGCACGAGGCCGAGCAGCCCGGCGCCGACCGCCGTGATGACGCCGATGACCCCCACGAACTGCAGGACCCAGGGGTCGGCGTTGACGAAGACCTCGTACGTGCGCCCGACCATGTACACGCCGGCGGCGACCATCGTGGCGGCGTGGATCAGCGCCGAGACCGGGGTCGGACCGGCCATCGCGTCCGGCAGCCACACGTGGAGGGGGAACTGGGCGGACTTGCCGATCGCGCCGCCGAACAGTAGCAGGGCGGCGATCGACACGACGCCGCGGGCCATCTCGCCGCCGCCGATCAGGTGACCGATCTCCTGGATGTTCGAGGTGGTGAAGCCGGTGGCGGCGATCAGGACGAAGATGCCGAACATGAAGGGCACGTCCCCGATCCGCGTGGTGATGAACGCCTTGATCGCGGAGCTCGAGTTGACGTGCTCCTCCCACCAGTGCCCGATCAGCAGGTAGGAGCAGATGCCCATGACCTCCCAGCCGACGAGCAGCTGGAACAGGTTGTCCGCGATGACCACGTTCAGCATCGCGGCGGTGAACAGCGACAGCACGACGTAGAACCAGGTGAACCGTGAGTCGCCGTGCATGTAGCCGACCGAGTAGACGTGCACGCACAGCGAGACCGCGGTGACGACGACGAGCATGACGGCGGTCAGGCCGTCGACGTACTGCCCGAGGGTCATCTCGAGCGAGCCGATCCGGAACCACTCGACGGCCGCGGCGTGCGTGCCGCCGTCCGTCACGAAGTGCCACAGCACGCCGAGCGAGAGCACGAACCCGGTGCCGACCGTGATCACCCCGAAGATCCAGCCGTGACCGGGCGTGCGCTTGCCGAAGAACAGCGTCAGCGCGGCCGAGATCAGCGGCAGGAGCGCGACGATCCACGCGTACCGTGTCAGGCCGGCCGACCCCACGGCCTCGGCGACCTCCTCCTGCCCGAGCACGAGCGCGACTACCACTTGAGGAGGCTCACCTCGTCGACGTTGATCGTCTCCCGGTTCCGGTAGATCAAGATGACGATCGCGAGCCCGATGCCGACCTCGGCGGCGGCGACCGCGATCACGAACAGCGCGAACACTTGGCCGGTGAGGTCGCGCCACAGCTGCGAGAACCCGATCAGGTTCACGTTGACGGCGTTCAGCATCAGCTCGATCGACATGAGCACGAGCACGGCGTTCCGCCGGACCAGCACGCCGTACACGCCGATCGAGAACAGGGCGGCGGAGAAGAACAGCACGAGCGGCAGCCTGATCACGGGCGCTCGTCCCTCCTGGAGAGCACGACGGCGCCGATCAAGGCGGCGAGCAGGACGAACGAGACCGCCTCGAACGGGAGGACGTAGTGCCGGAAGATCGACTCGCCGATCGCGCCCGAGGTCGCCTGCGCGAGCTCGACCTTGGGATCGTTCCACGCGAACGCGTCCTGGATCAGGAACACGAGCCCGGCGAAGATCGCCAGCCCCACGAGCACGGCGATCGCGCGGCTCCGGTTGTCGAGGGCCTCGCGCCCGATCGGCGCCTTCGTGAGCATGAGCCCGAACAGGAACAGGATCACGATGGCCCCGACGTAGATCAGGATCTGGACCCATCCCACGAACTCGGAGCCGAGGAGCAGGTAGGCGGCGCCGACGGACGCGAGCGTGGCCACCAGGTACAGCGCGGCGCGGACGACGTTGCGGGCCGTGACCACCCGGACGGCCGAGACCGTCCCGAACAGGGCGAGGACGACGAACGCGTACTCCTGCGAGCTCACCCTCAGGCCTCCCCCGCCGCCTTCTTCCGGGCCGCGATCATCGCCGCACGGCGCGCCTGCCCCTGCGCGACCCGCTCGGCCGTCCCCTTCGCGATCAGCTCCGCGTACACGCGGTCGTACGTCTCCTGGTCGATCGACACCTCCACCCGCTCCCCGGCCGCCGCCGGAGCCGGCGCGGGAGCAGCGGCGTCAGCAGCAGGCGCGGAAGCAGCGGCGTCAGGTGCCTCGGCAGCGGCGGCGGCCGGGGCCTCCGCCGCCGGAGGAGATGCGGCCGCGGCTGCGGGAGGAGTCGTCGCGGACGCCGGGGGAGCCGACGGAGCGGCGCCGGTGGGCGCCGCGGGTGCGGCGATCCCCGGTGTCACGTCGGCAGGGCCCGCTTCATCGGCGGGAGGTTCCGCCCCGACCTCGAGCTCGGGCGGTGGCAGGACCGTGTACGTCCTCTCCTCGAGCTTCTCCTTCTCGTGCGTGAGCTCCATGATGTCGTGCGTCGCGTACTCGAACTCGGGGCTCCAGAACAGCGCGTCGAACGGGCAGACCTCGACGCAGATCCCGCAGTACATGCACAGGGCGTAGTCGATCGCGAACCGGTCCAGGACCTTGACGGAGCGGGCCTTGCCGCCGCTCGCGGGCGGATGGGTCTCCTTGTGCGCGTCGATGTAGATGCACCAGTCGGGGCACTCGCGCGCGCACTTGTAGCAGACCGTGCAGTTCTCCTGCTTCAGCGCGATCACGCCGCGCGAGCGAGGGGGCAGGTCCGGCTTCACGTCGGGGTACTGCTGCGTCACGGATCGCCGAAGCATGTGCTTCATCGTGACGGCCAGCCCCTTCAGGAGGCCGAGCCCGCTGGACACGCCCGGCTCCGGCGCCTCCCGCACGTGCCGCTCGTCGACCGCCATCTCCGTCACCTCCCCCTACACCGCGACCTTGACGACGGCGATCACCAGGATCTGCAGCAGCGCGAGCGGGATCAGCGCCAGCCACGAGAACCGCTGCAGCTGGTCCTCGCGCAGGCGCGGGTACGTCGCGCGCAGCCAGACGATGAAGAACGCGAGCGCCGTGACCTTCGCGGCCATCCACAGCGGCTCCGGGATCGCGCCGAGGAGCGGCGGCGCCTGGTACCCGCCCAGGAACAGCGTGGCCGCCACGCACGAGAACGCGACGATGCCCCCGTACTCCGAGAGCAGGAAGAACGCGAACTTCAGGCCCGTGTACTCGGTCATGTGGCCGAAGATGATCTCGGAGTCGGCGATCGGCATGTCGAACGGCGGGCGCGAGAGCTCGGCGACCGCGGCCGTGAGGAAGATGAAGAACCCGATCGGCTGCGTGAGCACGTACCAGTAGCGGTCCTGCGCCTCGACGATCCCGATCAGCGAGAGCGTGCCCGCCTGCATCACGATGCTGGCGGCCGCGAGCACCAGCGGCAGCTCGTACGCGATCAGCTGTGCCGCCGCTCGAAGGCCTCCCATCAGGGAGAACTTGTTCGCCGAGGCCCACCCGGCCATGAGGATCCCGATCACCGAGATCGAGGACATCGCCATCACGAAGAAGATGCCGATGTCCAGGTTCAGCACGAAGATCTCGGCCGAGAAGGGGATCACGACGAACAGCGCGATGTAGGGGACCATCGCGACGGCCGGCGCGAGCGAGAACACCCAGTAGTCGGCGGCCGCGGGGACGACGTTCTCCTTCTGGACGAACTTCACGCCGTCGGCGACGAGCTGCGCCCAGCCGTGGAACCGGCCCGCGTACATCGGTCCGAGGCGCGCCTGGAGGTGCGCGAGCCCCTTGTGCTCCATGTACCCGACCATCAGGGGCGCGGTGAGGAAGAACACGAGCACCACCGCGGCCTTCAGCACGATCACGAGCCAGTAGTTCGAGACCCACTGCTCGAAGACGCTCGTGCCGGCCTGGGCGATCACTCCTCCTCGGCCTCCTCGCCCTCGGCGGCGCCGGGCCACGGCTTCGCCTCGCGGGACATGAGGGGGAAGTCCTTGCGGAGCGGATGACCCTCGAACGGCTCCGAGAGCAGGAGCTTCACCGGCTGGGGGTGGCCCTCGAACGCGATGCCGAACATCTCGGCGGTCTCGCGCTCGTGCCAGTTCGCCGCGGGGAAGATGTCCGAGATCGTCGGGCAGACCGGGTCCTCGTACGGCAGCTTCACCTTGAGGCGCACGTTGTGGCGGTGGGTCGTCGAGTACAGGTGCGTGACGACCTCGAACCCGCCCTCGGGGCCGTGGTCAACGCCGCTCGCGAACTCGCAGTAGTCGCACGCGAACTCCGGCTCGTCACGCAGGAACGTCGCGATCTCGCGGTATCGGGCGGGCGCGATCGTCGCGACCGCGTGGCCGTGCTGGTCCTCGAACCCCAGGACGTCGTCGCCGAACTGCGCCCGGAGGCGAGCCTCGACGTCAGGAGGTGGCAGCGGGCGCGGTGAGCTTGCCACTGAACTTCTCCCTGATGTCCTCGTTGGCGATCTTCTCCTGGAGCTTCACGATCCCGTGCAACAGCCCCTCGGGGCGAGGTGGGCAGCCGGGGACGTACACGTCCACCGGGATGATCTGGTCGACGCCCTTCGTCACCGCGTACGAGTCCCAGTAGGGGCCTCCACAGTTCGCGCACGACCCGAACGAGATCACGTACTTCGGGTCGGGCATCTGGTCGTACAGGCGCTTCACCGCCGGCGCCATCTTGTCCGTGAGCGTGCCCGAGACCACCATCAGGTCCGCCTGCCGCGGTCCGTGTGCGAACGGGATCACGCCGAACCGGATGAAGTCGTGCTTGGATGCCGAGGCCGCGATGAACTCGATCGCACAGCACGCGAGCCCGAAGTTGAACACCCACAGCGAGTACTTCCGACCCCAGTTGAGCAGGAACTTCACCGGCTGGAGCGTCGCGATCGGGGTCTTCTCGGTGATCAGACCCATTTCAGGACCCCCTTCCGCCACGCGTAGAGGAGGCCGAGGGCCAAGATGCCGATGAAGATGGCCATCTCGACCACCGCCGTGTACCCGAGCCCCTCGAACACCCGAGCCCAGGGGAACAGGAAGACGGCCTCGACGTCGAAGATCACGAACAGGAACCCGAAGACGTAGTAGCGGACCTGCGTCTGCGCCCACCCCTCCCCCACGGGGTCGATGCCGCACTCGTAGGTGGTGAGCTTGTCGGGGAGCGGACGGTGGGGAGCGAGCAGCGCCGCGGCCCCGAAGGCGACGGCCACGAGCCCGACGCCGGCGATCAGGACCGCGAGGACGACCCCGTACGACTGGTAGTAGGTCTCCACGCTTGTGAACGGTTCCCCGAGTCGTAGATCTCCACGCTTGTGAACGGTTTCCCGAGCGGCCCGGATTCTAGCAACAGGAGCGTCACCGACGCCGGACCCCGCAGCGAACGGCCAGGAACTCGGCGAGCTGGACCAGGGCCGTCCGGGCAAGGCCCTCGGGCAGGCTCTCGGCCAGGCCGCGGGCCCGGTCCACCTCCTCGGCCACGGCCGTCCGGGCCCCTTCGAGCGTCGCGGGCTCGCGCACGATCTCCAGCGCCCTGGCCAGGCGGTCCCCCTCGGGCGGCCCGGCCGAGAGCAGGGTCCGGAGCTCCTCGCGGGCCGCACCCTCGGCGAGCGCCAGCAGGACCGGGAGCGTGTACACGCCCTCCCTCATGTCGACCCCCGGCTCCTTGCCCAGCTCCGAGGCGCTCGAGGAGACGTCCATGATGTCGTCGGACAGCTGGAAGGCCATGCCCAGGGCCTCGCCGTAGGACTCGAGCACGCCCACGTGCCGCGGCGACGCGGCCGAGAGCATCCCCCCCATCCGGCACGACGTGGCGATCAGCGCGCCGGTCTTGCGGCGGATCACCTCGAGGTAGGCCTCGCGCGTCTGGTCCACGTCGCCCGAGGCCTCGACCTCGCGGATCTGCCCGTCGCAGAGCGTCGCGATCGTCCGGGCGAGCAGCGCGATCACGTCGGCGCCCAGGTCCGACGAGATCTCGGACGCGCGGGCGAACAGGTAGTCCCCGGTGAGGATCGCGACCGTGTTGTCCCATCGGGCGTTGACGGAGGGCACGCCGTGCCTGGTCTCGGCCTCGTCGATCACGTCGTCGTGGTACAGCGTCGCCGCGTGGACCAGCTCGATCGCGACGGCCCCCGGGATCAGTCGCGGGTCGGACGGGTCGCCGAAGTACCCCGAGAGCAGGACGAGCATCGGGCGGAACCGCTTCCCCCCGGCCGCGAGGAGGTACCGGGCGGTCTCGGCCAGCATCTCCGAGTCGGCGCGCACGGCCTTCTCGAGCGCGGTCTCGACCTCCTCCAGGCGGGCGCGCACCTCGCGCTCGAGCACGGGGTCCGGCGCCTCCAGGCCCGGGATCACGCGACGCATGGAAGGAAGCCTCTCACCATCGGATCACCGATGCCTCGCTGAGGAAGTCGGTCACCAGCCCGGGCAGCACCCCGAGCAGCAGGGTCCCGACCGCCGGGATCGCGAGGGCCAGCCGTGGCGCGAGCGACGCGTCCGGCTCGTGATCCCCGCTCGGCTCGTGCATGTACATCAGCACCATCACCCGAATGTAGAAGAACGCCGCGACGACGCTCGCCAGCAGGCCGATCAGCGCCAGCTCCCAGTGGCCCGCGTCGATCGCCGCGCCGAACACGCCCACCTTCGCGATGAACCCGGCCGTCGGCGGGATCCCGGCCATCGAGAGCAGGAACAGCGAGAACAGCCCTGCGAGCCAGGGACTCTGCCGGTACAGGCCTCGGTACGAGCCGAGCGACGTGGCGGCCTCGCCCCGCGAGGACACGAGCATCACGACGCCGAACGCCCCGACGATCATGAGCGCGTACGCGAGCAGGTAGAACAGGGACGCGCTCATGCCCGTCCGCCCGGGGGCCGTCATCCCCGTCAGCACGAAGCCCGCGTGCGCGATGCTCGAGTAGGCCAGCATCCGCTTGATGTCGGTCTGCGCGATCGCCAGGACGCTCCCGACGATCATCGAGACGGCCGCGAGCGCCCAGATCACGGGCGTCCAGTCCCAGCCGAGCGGCTGGAACGCGACGTTGAAGACGCGCATGAACGCCGCGAACGCCGCGACCTTCGTCCCGGCCGACATGAACGCCGTCACGGCCGTCGGGGCGCCCTGGTACACGTCGGGCGTCCACATGTGGAACGGCACCGCGGCGACCTTGAAGCCGAACCCGATGGCGAGCAGCACCATCGCCGCCAGGGCGAGCGCCATCGAGCCGGTCCGGCCGCCGAGCGCCGTCGCCACCTCGGCCAGACGCGTCGAGCCCGTCGCCCCGTACGCCATCGCCACGCCGTACAGGAAGAACGCCGATGAGAAGGCCCCGAGCAGGAAGTACTTCATCGCGCCCTCGACCGAGCCCAGGCGCGCCGACGACCCCGTCAGCACGTACAGGGACAGCGACAGGATCTCGAGCGCCAGGAACATCGTGATCAGGTCCGCGGAGGCGGTGATCAGGGTCATGCCCGACGTCGCGAACAGGACGAGCGCGTAGAACTCTGTCCGCAGCTCCCCCGAGCGCTGGAAGTAGTGGTGTCCGAGCACCAGCCCGAGCGCCGCGACCCCGAGCAGGATCAGCCGGGCGACGACCGCGAACCGGTCGGTCGCGATCGCGTCGGCCAGCACCGTGAGCCCGCCCTCCCAGTCCCAGAGGAGGACCGAGGCGGCCGCGGCGCCGGCGACGCCCGCCATCGCGATGAACAGCAGCAGGAGCGGCTCGGCGCGCCGGGCGATGACGCCGACGAGCAGCGCCACGATCCCCGCTCCCACGAGGATCAGCTCCGGCATCACGGGCCCCAGGTCGACCTCCGGCGTCATCCGCCGGCCTCCTCGGCGAGCGGCACCGAGGGCGGTGGGCTCACCGGCGGCGCCTCGACGTCGGCCACCACCTGGGCGGTCGTGGGCTCGATCCGGTCGAGCAGGAGCTTCGGGTAGACCCCGAAGGCCAGGATGGCCGCGAGCACGGGCGCCAGGACCAGGACCTCGCGGAGGGAGAGGTCGCGGTGGTGGCGGTGCTCCTCGGGGACGGGACCCTGCGCCATCCGCTGGTACGACCAGAGCAGGTAGATCGCCGCGAGGACCACGCCGGTCGCCGCGATCGCGCCGAACCAGACGTTGCGCGCCAGGGTCCCGAGGATCACGAGGAACTCGCCGACGAAGCTGTTCAGCCCGGGCAGCCCCGCGGACGAGAGCGCCACGAACAGGAAGGTCCCGCCGAGCCACGGCGTCACCGACATCAGGCCCCCCATCCGGCCGAGGTCGCGGGTGTGCGTCCGTTCGTAGACCATGCCGACCAGCAGGAACAGCGCGCCCGTCGACAGCCCGTGGTTCACCATCTGGAGCACGCCGCCGGCCATCGCCTGCTCGGTGAACGCGAACGCGCCCAGCACGACGAACCCCAGATGCGAGACGCTCGAGTAGGCGACGAGGCGTTTCAGGTCGGTCTGGATCAGCGCAACGATCCCCCCGTAGACGATCCCGATCAGCGCGAGCACCGAGATCGCATCGGCGAAGGAGCGCGACGCCTCGGGGAACAGCGACAGGTTGAACCGGATCAGCCCGTACGCGCCGATCTTCAGCAGGACGGCGGCCAGGATGACCGACCCGGCGGTGGGCGCCTCCGTGTGCGCGTCGGGCAGCCAGGTGTGCAGCGGGAAGAGCGGCACCTTCACCGCGAACGCCACGAAGAATGCGACGAACAGCCAGCGGGCGGTGATCGGCGCGAGATCGAGCCCGACGAGCTCGCGCACGTCGAACGTCGGGCCGCCGGGAAGCGATCCGGACTTCGCGTACAGGAACAGGGTCGCGACCAGCAGGAACGCCGAGCCGAACATCGTGTACAGGAAGAACTTCACGGTCGCGTAGACGCGCCGCTCGCCTCCCCAGACCCCGATGATCAGGTACATCGGGAACAGGATCGCCTCGAAGAAGAGGAAGAACAGCAGCAGGTCCAGAGCGAGGAACGTGCCGATCATCCCCGTCTCGAGCACCAGCATCGAGGCCATGAACAGCCGGACCCGATCGTCGACCCTCCACGACGCGAGGATCGCGATCGGCATCAGGAACGTCGTCAGCAGCACCATCCACAGGCTGATCCCGTCCACGCCCAGGAGGTACTTCAGGTCGATCGCGTCGACCCAGGTCGCCTCCTCGACCAGCTGGAAGCCCGTGACGCCGTTGTCGAACCGGCCGAGCATCGCGAGCGACATCAGGAACGTCGCCACGGCCGCGAGCAGCGCGACGGCACGCGCCGCGTCGTCCCGGATCCCCGGCCACGCGACCAGCACGACGACGCCGGCGAGCGGCAGGAACGTCGTGAGCGTCAGCCAGTTGCTCATCCCCGGACCCCCACGTAGGCGAGGAGCGCGAGCGCGCCCAGCAGGAACGCGAGCGCGTACGTCCGGACCATGCCGGTCTGGACCCGACGGCCGGCGCCGGCGAGCCCCTGGAACAGCCGGCCGACCGCGTTCACGAGCCCGTCGACGACGCTGGCGTCGACGACGTCGGCGAGGAACGTCGAGGTGGCCTTCGCCGGCGCGACGACCGTGGCCGCGTACACGTCGTCCACGTACATCCCCCGGTTCAGGAACCGGGGAAGCGGCATCAGACGCAGCCGCAGCGCGAGCCAGTCGACGCGTCCCGAGGCGTACACGAGCCACGTCACCGCCAGACCGCCGATCGCCACGACCTGCGAGACGATCACGAGGGCGGCGGTCCCGACGCCCTCGTCCCCGTGTGGGACGGTCCCGAGGACCGGCTCGAGGAAGGTGGGCACCAGGCCGGTCTCCGGGTCGAGCATCAGCACGCCCAGGCCGAGCGCCGCGGCGGCGAGCACGACGAGCGGGGCCAGCATGACCGGTGGCGACTCGTGCGCGTGCTCGGCCTCCTGACTCCTCGCGTCGCCGAAGAACGCGAGGAAGACGAGGCGGCCGATGTAGAGCGCCGACAGCAACGCGCCGAGCGTGCCGAGCAGCCATACGGTCGCGCGACCCGTCTCGCTCGCGATCACGAGGATCTCGTCCTTCGCGAAGAAGCCGGCGAGCCCGAAGACGCCGGCCAGCGACAGCGCCCCGGCGATCGCGACCCCGGCCGTCCACGGCATCCGGCGTCGCAGACCGCCCATCCGCGTCAGATCGGTCAGCTCGTGCGTGCCGTGCATCACCGACCCTGCCGACAGGAACAGCAGCGCCTTGTAGCAGGCGTGGGCCGCGAGCATGAACATCGCCACCGAGTACGCGCGCATCCCCGCGGCCATGAACATGAACCCCAGTTGGCTGACGGTGGAGTACGCGAGCACCCGCTTGATGTCGTCCTGCCCCAGCGCCGAGAGGGCCGCGTACAACGCGGTGACCAGCCCGACGACGAGGACCACGACCAGCGCGACGCCGGAGATCTCGAAGAACAGGTGCGTGCGGACGACCAGGTAGACGCCCGCCGTGACCATCGTCGCCGCGTGGATCAGCGCCGAGACCGGCGTCGGACCCTCCATCGCGTCGGGCAGCCAGACGTGGAGCGGCACCTGCGCCGACTTGCCGATCGCGCCGGCGAACAGCAACAGCGCGATCACCGTGAACACGCCCGAGGGCTGCACGGCCTCGATCCCCGGGTCCAGCACCGTCGAGAGGTCCAGCGACCCCAGCCGCAGGAACACGAGCGCGATCCCGACCAGCATGAACGTGTCGCCGATCCGGGTGGTGACGAACGCTTTCTTCGCGGCGTTCGCGGCGGCCGTCCGCTCGTGCCAGAACCCGATCAGCAGGTAGGAGCACAGCCCGACGCCCTCCCACCCCACGTAGAGGAGCAGCAGGTTCTCGGCCAGGACGAGGACGAGCATGAAGAAGACGAACAGGTTCAGGTACGCGAAGAAGCGCCCGAACCGCGGGTCGCCCCCCATGTAGCCGATCGCGTAGAGGTGGATCAGGGCGCCGACGATCGTGACGACCAGGATCATCAGCACCGAGAGCTGGTCCACCCGCAGGTCGGCCGCGGCCGAGAACGCGCCCACGCCGATCCAGTCGAAGAGGTGGACGACCGTCGTCCGCTCCTCGGCCGGCTGTGCGAGCACCTCCATGCCGACGCCGATCGCCACCGCCGCCGCCGCGGCCACGGCGAGCGTGGCGAGCCAGCCGGCGGCGCGCCCGAGCCGCCGCCCGGCGAACAGGTTCACGACGAACCCGACGAACGGGATCGCGGGGACGAGCCAGACGGCGTCGGTCATCGGCTCACCACCGCAGCACCGCCAGGTCGTCGACGTTCGCCGTCCGCCGGCGCCGGAAGACGTAGACGATGATCGCCAGGCCCACGACGACCTCGGCGGCGGCGACGACCATCGAGAAGAAGGTCAACACCTGCCCGGTCAGGTTGCCGTGGAGCCGCGAGAACGCCACGAGCGCAAGGTTCACGCCGTTCAGCTGGAGCTCGACCGACATGAAGATCACCAGCGCGTTCCGGCGGACCATGACCCCGACCGTGCCGATCGTGAACAGGGCCGCCGAGACCACGAGGAAGTACGCGATCGGCGTGCTCACGACGCCGCCTCCGAGGGCTCGAGCTCGGCCGCACGCTCCTCCTGCTCGGCGCGGGTGATCGCCCGCCGGTGGCGCGCGGCCAGCATCATGGCGGCGATCGCCGCCACGATCAGGAGCACGGAGGTCGCCTCGAACGGGAAGAAGTACTCGCGGAACAGTGACCTGGCCAGCGCCTCGGTGTTGCCGCCGCGGTTCACGGTCTCGGCGAACGCCTCCGGGCCGTTCGTCGCGAACCCCACGCCGGCGCGGATCGCGACGACCAGCTCGGCGAGCACGCCGACCCCGATGACGATCGCGGCGGGCCGCTGCCACCGGATGCGCTCGGCCAGGACCTCGTCCCGGTCGACGCCGAGCAGCATGATCACGAACAGGAACAGGACCATGATCGCGCCGGCGTAGACGATGATCTGGACCGCGAACAAGAACGGCGCCTCCAGGACCAGGTAGAAGACCGCGATCGTGAAGAAGTTCACGATCAGGAGCAGCGCCGCGTGTATCGCGTTGCGCTGCAGCAGCATCGCGATGGCCGAGCCGATCGAGATCGGGGCGAAGACCCAGAACACGATCTGGTCCGCGCTCAAGTCGCCCCTCCGGTCCGAGCTCCCACGCCTACCCCTCTCGGTCCACCGGATCCGTGCCGAGCGCAGGCGGCGGCTCGAGCAGCTGCTCCTTCGTCCAGATCGCGTCCTCCCGCGAGGTGAACGACATCTCGTAGTAGCTGGTCAGCGTGAGGGCGCGCGTGGGGCAGGCCTCGACGCACAGGCCGCACATGATGCAGCGCAGATAGTTGATCTGGTAGTCCTTCGCGTACCGCTCGCCGGGACTCACGGGCCGGTCGGGGTCGTTGTCCTCGCCCTCGACCCAGATCGCGTCGGCCGGGCAGGCGTACGCGCAGAGCTCGCATCCGATGCATTTCTCCAGGCCGTCCTCGTACCGGTTCAGGCGGTGCCGTCCGATGTGCGAGCGCGGCGGCGGGGGCACGATCTCCTTCGGGTACTCCTCGGTAACGTCCCTGCGGAAGACCTGCTTGAAGATCGTGCCCATCCCGCGCATGACGGCGCCCACCGAGGATCCGAGGTCGGGCCTGGGCGCCTGGCCTGAGGGCTCGCTCACGACCGCACCTCCTCGGAGGACCGTGGCCGTGGCGCGATCAGCGGCCACACCAGCGTGATCGCCACGAGCGCGCCGAGGACCACCGCCGTGCCCACCAGGACCTCCCGGCGCCCGTAGACGTCGGGCAGCACGACGATCGCGCCGGTCACGAGCACCCACAGCAGCCCGAACGGGATCAGGACCTTCCAGCCGAACGCCATGAGCCGGTCGTACCGGACCCGCGGAAGCGTGGCGCGGACCCACACGTACACGTAGACGACGAGGAAGACCTTGAACAGGAACCACAGCACGGGCCACAGCCACGGCAGGAACTCGGGCGCCGGGCCCCGCCACCCGCCGAGGAACAGCGTGACCGCCACCGCGGCGACCGTGACGACGTTCAGGTACTCCCCCAGGTAGAACAGCGCGAAGCGGATGCCCGAGTACTCGGTGTGGAACCCCGCGACCAGCTCCGACTCGGCCTCGGGCAGGTCGAACGGCGGACGGTTCGTCTCGGCGAGCCCGGCGATCAGGTAGATCACGAACGCGGGGAACTGCGGGATCACGTTCCAGACACGGTCCTGCGACGCCACGATCTCGGACATCTGGAGGCTGCCCGAGTACATCAGCACCGCGACGAGCGCCAGGCCCATCCCGACCTCGTAGCTGATCATCTGGGCCGAGGACCGGATCGCGCCGAGCAACGGATAGTTGGAGCCGCTCGACCAGCCGCCGAGCACGATGCCGTAGATCATCAGCGAGCCCATCGCGAGGATCCACAGGATCCCGATGTTCAGGTCGGCGAGCTGGAAGGGCACCTCCCGCCCGAACAGGGTCACGCCGGTCCCGAAGGGGATCACCGCGAACGCCAGGAACGCCGGGAGCATCGAGATCACCGGCGCGATCAGGTACACGGGCCGATCCGCGAGGGTCGGCGTGATGCCCTCCTTGAAGAACAGCTTGATGCCGTCGGCGAGCGTGATCAGGATCCCCCGCGGCCCGGCGCGCATCGGGCCCATCCGGGTCTGCATGTCGGCGATCACCTTGCGCTCGACCCAGATCAGCAGCAGCACCGAGATCAGGAGCGCGAAGAACACGATGACGACCCGGGCGACGAGCAGCACCCAGTCGAGCCAGTCCATCAGGCGGCGCCTCCCCCCGCCGCGACCTCGGCCGGCTCGGTCGCCTCGGGCGCGGCCTCGGCCGCAAGCTCCACCGCAGCGGTGAACCGCCCCGACAGCAGCGCGTTCGCGGCCAGGCCCGGCTGGTTGAACGGGACGAACACCGAGCCCTGCGCCACGTGCTCGGTCACGCGCGCGGCGACGACCGCCTCGCCCGCCGCGGTCCGGAGCCGCACGCGGCCTCCGTCCTCGACGCCGTGCTTCCCCGCGTCCTCCGGGTGGATCTCGGCGAACGGCTCGTCTTCGAGCGACGCCTTCAGTTCGGCGGCGCCCTCGACGAGCCGGCCCTCGTCCACGAGCAGCGGGTAGGTGAACATCGTGAGGTCCTCGATCCACTGCGGGGCGTCCGTGGGGGCCCACGCCGTCGACCGGCGAGCGGGCTCGCGTGGGGAGGCCACCTCGCCGAGCTCTTCCTGCAGCTCCTCGAGCGTGTCGAAGCCGAGGTCCGCGCCCATCCCGCGGGCGAGGCCGACGAGGATCTCCCAGTCTGGGCGCGACAACCCTTTCGGCGCTCGGGCGCCGCGGATCCGCTGGGACCGGCCCTCCCACGTCGTGACGTGCCCGTCGCGCTCGAACGACGCGGCCGCCGGCAGGAACGCGTCGGCGTACGGTTCGAGCTCCCCGAGCTCGAGCGACTGGACCACCTTGTAGCGGGCGTTCTGCAGCGCTCGCCGCGCGAGCGCCGCGTCCGGGACGTCCCGGAGCGGGTCCACACCGACCAGGAACAGCACGTCGATCCGGCGATCGGCCGCGGCCTCGAGGACCTCCATCGCGGTGCGACCCGGCTCCGCGGGCACCGATCCCCAGACGGCCTCGACCTCCGCGCGTTCGGCCTCGTCCGCGATGCGGCGGCCGCCCGGCAGCAGGGCGGGATGGACGCCGACGCGCAGCGCGCCGCGGTCACCCGCCCGCCGAGACAGCAGGGCGAAGCGAGCGCCATGACGACCCGCGAGGGCGAGCGCGACATCGGCGGCCAGACGATGCTCGCCCAGACCCGGACCAGCCAGCACGACCGCGTTCTCGCCCGCGTCGGCCAGGGCACGGGCGATCCGGTCCTCGAGGCCCTCGCCGTCGCCCGCGTCGTGGATCCGCGCGAGGGCCGAGACCTCCTGGCCCGGTCGCACGAGCAGGTGCTCGGCCACGTCGTGCAGGCGC
>DASTPT010000104.1:0-30875 GCA_035762085.1 Actinomycetota bacterium
CCGAGCGCGAGGAGCGCGCGGCCGAGCGCCGCGACCGCGGCCCTCGGTACGGAGACACGGGCCCGCATGAGCCGACCTTACACGTCGAGAAGGGGCCGGAACAGCACGCCGCGCACGCTCGTTCCTCCACGCCCGAGGCTCGGCCAGCACGCCGACGCGACCGGCGAGTCGCCTTGCTCCGAACTCCATCGCTGCGGTAGCATTTGCAACTGCAATGATCCGGACACGCTGTCGCGGACTCGTCGGGGCGATGATCCCCTGCCGATGCTGCTGTCCGACGGTGCCCGGCGGCGGCCGATAACGCCCGCCCGGCACCCACGCCCAGTCCCGTCCCGCCATCTGCGCTCCGGAGGTTCCCGTGACCGACGTCTCGACCGATCTCATCCTCACCACCGTCGACGCCCGCGGACAGTCGTGTCCCGGGCCGCTCGTGGGGCTCGCACGGGCGCTGAAGGACGCGGCGAGCGGCGACCTGCTCGAGCTCCTCGCGACCGACCCGGGCTCCCGCTCGGATGTCCCATCGTGGGCCACGCTGACCGGCAACGACCTCGTCGAGACGGACGAGCAGGACGGCGTCTTCCGGTACGTGGTCCGCAAGGCCTGAGGGGGTGACGATGAGCCTCACCCAGACCGGCGCCGACTCCTCCCTGCAGCTGGCGGACCTGCTCGCGCGGGTCGAGGCGCTCGAGGCGGCCGACGCCGCGCGGATCCAGAAGAAGAACAAGCTCACGATCGTCGCGTGGGGCGGCGACCTGGACCGGATTTGGCCGACCACGATCCTCGCCAGCACGGCGGCGGCGAGCGGCATGGAGGCGAGCGTCTTCTTCACGTTCTGGGGGCTGTTCGCGATCGTCAAGCCGGATGTCCGCATCACCGGCGAGGACTGGTTGCAGAAGATGATGTCGGTCGTGCACCCGGGGTCGGCGCAGCGGGCGAAGCTGTCGCGCTACCACCTCGGCGGCGCCGGCCCCGCGATGTTCAAGCGGTTCGCCGAGCAGCGCCGCGTGGCGAAGCCGGAGGAGCTGATGGCGCTGTCGATGGACCTCGGCGTGCGGCTGATCCCCTGCCAGATGACGATGGACCTGCTCGGACTGAAGCGCGAGGACCTGATCGACGGGCTCGAGGAGCCGATCGGAGCCGCGACCGCCATCCTGGAGATGCGCGAGGCCGCGGTCTCCCTGTTCATCTGACGCGAGCCGGTCTCGCGGGAACGCGGCGGTTGCCGGGGGCGTCGCGCGAGCTCCCGGTCCGCGCGGCGCCCCCTCAGGCGCTCGGCTCGTGTCAGAGCGCGAACGTCCTCAGCATCGTACGCCCGCGCCCCTCGGGACCTCCAGGGTCGTCGGCCCCTGCGAGGCCTGGGATCGCATTCCCAGCGGAACACCCGGATCTCGCGAGCGGTCCGTGCGGGACGGCCGTTCGGTCCGAGCAGCCGAAGGATCTCGCCGCGGACCTGAAGCGAGACGCCATCGACCGCAACGGTTCCGCCGTGGCGCTTGTGCTGATGCTCGACGCGGACGACGGAGCCATCCATGACGGTCGGGATCGAGCGTGGACCAAGCGCCGGCAGGGGGGCTCAGGCGAAGGTCACGAGACCTCGCACGCGAGCGACCTCCCTGACCCGCTCCTTGTCCTCCGTCAGGGCGTCGCTCGCCTCGACCCCCGCGATCACCAGTCGAGCCTGTCGCCGGAGCGCCGCCAGCCCGTTCCGGTTCTCGGAGCGTTCGAGCTCCGCGACGAGGTCGCCGATCACCTCGAGCAGCGCGATGCACACGGACGGCTGTCGCGCGCCGGCGACGCGGATCTGATCGAAGGCCACGTTCACGAAGTCGTCGTGCGTCGGGTCCCGGGGCCGCTCCAGCCGGCGGCCCTGCGACCCCTCGATGACGGCGGGCGGGAGGTCGCGGGACAGAAGCCCTCGCAGCAGGCTCCCGATGTGGACCAGGGACTCTTGGGCCGTGGTGGGGTCGTTGATGCCCGGTGACAGCGCGCGCAGCGCGATGTCGACGAGTTGGCGGAACGCGAAGCCGATGTCCTGCTGGGTCGTCCGGGACCGGCCAAGCAGGACGGCCCGCCGGATCGCCTGCAAGACGGGCTCCGGGTCCGCGGGAACGGGCCGGACCGCCCCGAGGGGGGTTCCGCGGGCCGAGAACCCACCGACGAACGCGCTCAGGGTCACCACGGTCTCGGCGGGGATCGCCGTGAGTATCGCGTCCGGATCGATCGCCTGGACCCACCCGTCATCGCCCGCCTCGGCGACGAGGCCGGGGTCGGACTCCCCGTCGGTGGGAGCGACCGTGCTCGACTCCGTCAGCGCGCTGCCCTGGTCCACCGACAGCCGCTCGATCTGCTCGTGTCCCTCCGTCGCGATCCGGCGGATGATCTCGCCGACCTGCATCGACCGCGCAGAGTGGTTGATGAGCGCGACGACCGCAACGATCGAGGTGATGCCGAGCACCGTGGCCACCAGCACGGAGATGTGCGGCACCAGGGCGACGCCGCCGTCGCCGGGGGCGACCCGCACGACCCGCAGCGTGAGGAGGCAGTAGGCGAACGTGCCGATGACGATCCCGGTCACCCACTTGGTGAACGGATCCCGGAAGAAGCCGTGGAGCACGCGCGGCGAGAACTGGCTCGAAGCGAGCTGGATCAACAGGAGCGAGATCGAGATCGAGACGCCCGCGAAGGCGATCGTCGCGGATGCGACGGTCCCGAGCACCGCACGGGCTCCGTCGACGGTCGTGACGAGGAACGGCGACGGCTCGACCCCGGCCTCACGGAGCTGCGAGTCGATCCAGGTCGTCAGCGCGGCGAGCAGGATGGCGACGAGCAGGAGCACGGCGGGGATGAAGAACAGGTTGCCCCGGAGCGCCTCGGCGATTGCACGGAGTCGGTTCACGCGTCGCGGCATCATCCCACGGTGGGCGCGTGCACGACGCTCAACGGTTCACGAGAGAGAAGTGCATGTAATCCTTGCCGCTGCTCCAGTGGCCGCCCCACTCCCAGCCGATCGCGGCGAACGCGCGGACCACGACGTCGCCGTCGTGGATCATCCCCGGCAGATCCTGCGAGCGATCCACGTACGGTCGTGCGAACCGGTTCCGGACGAAGCCGTCCTCGCGCACGTAGGGGTTCTGGAGGGAGTTGACGTCCACGGCGAGGCCGTAGGAGTGCTGGGAGAACGTGTCGCCGGGTCCGTCCGGCGTCACGACCGGCCGGCAGTTGAACGACGCAGTGACGCTGCCGCGCGAGTCCGGGTCGGCGTTCGGTCGGAAGCGTTTCGCGAGGACGACGTGTCGGATCGGGAAGCGGGCGTGGAACAGCGTCCGGAACACGGTGAGGACGTCCTCGGCGACCCGGGCGTTGACGACCATCGGCCCGCGCTCCACCGTGCCGTCGAAGCCCCAGTAGTTGAAGCGCAGGAGCGCCAGGTCCCCCGGCGGGACCGGGCATCCCGGCCGCCAGGTCTCCCCGCGCATCTGCCGCTGCAGCTCGAGGGGCAAGGGGTGGATCACGCGCCCGGCGAAGCGGGTGCGCGGCGCCGCGAACGGGTCGCCCTCGGGCGGCTCGGGGGAGGCCGAGGGCGACGGCGGGACCTCGACGGGGGACGGGCTCGGGGTCGCGGGTACCGGGGACCCCGCAGCCACAGCGGGTGGCTCGGCCGGGGACGTGCAGGCGGCCAGGAGCACGGCGAGCGCGAGGACGGCGCTCGCGGACCCGGTCACGGCAGGTACTGCACCTCGATCTTCACGACCGCTCCATCCTCGACCGTGATCCAGTACGGGGCCTCGCGACCCTGATACATGGCGTCCCAGGGATGGTGGCGCGTCTCGAACGCGTCGACGAAGGGCTGGACCTCGCCCTCGACCACGTCGCAGCAGTCCGCCCAATCGATCACCCAGACCTCGACGTCCGGATCGACGTCGAGCGTCCGGAGCCGCGGGTTGTCGTTCACGATGTAGTAGTCGTTCGGGACCGGCACCTCGTCCCCGTGCTCGGCGGCGGCCTCGTTGGCCTCCTCGCCGGTGAGGAAGTACGCCAGGTCGAAGCGCATCGTCTGGGCCTCGACGTCGATCGACCGGATGGAGCCGAAGTGCCGGCCGTCCTCGAGCTGGGCGGTCGGGGTCGGGCTCTCGGTCTCGGATGGCTCCGGCGTCTCGGTCTGGCTGGCGGTGGGCTCCCTCGTCGCCGAGGTCGTGGGGCTCTCGGAGGTGGTCGGGCCGCCGGAGGTCGTCTCATCCTCGCCGCAGCCGGCGGCGAGGACGGCGAGGGCGAGGAGGAGCGCGGCGGCGGGTCGGCGGACGGGCATCGCTGGGAGGGAGCGTACCGCCGGGGTCGATCCGGGGCCACTGCCGCCCAAAAAGTTCGTGACACTAATTAGCGTCGCGAAGTATCCTGGGAGACGTGACCACCGCGACCATCGACACCACCGAGCTCGCCTCCCGGCTCCGCCTGGGCGTGACCCGTCTGGCCCGCAAGCTCCGGCAGGAGGCGGAACCGGGTATCAGCCCGTCGCAGTTGGTCGCGCTGTCGACGATCGAGCGCGCGGGGCCGATGACGATGGGAGAGTTGTGCGCCGCCGAGCAGGTGCAGCCGCCCAGCATGACCCGGACCGTCGCCGGCCTCGTGGAGGCCGGGCTCGTCACGCGCGACGTCGACCCGACCGACCGACGCGTCGCCTGGCTCAGCGTGACGCCCGACGGGGCCAAGCTCCTGACCAGGAGCCGACGCCGCAAGGAGGAGTACCTCGCGCGCGAGCTCCGGCGTCTGGAGCCACGAGAGCTCGCCACCCTCGACCGGGCCGCCGAGATCCTGACGCGGCTCGTCGGAGGTGGGCGGTGACGAAGGTGGGTCTCGCGGTGCACCGCACCTTCCACGCGGTGCACCACTCCAGGAACTTCCGCCTGTTCTTCGCGGGGCAGGCGGTCTCGGTCACCGGCACGTGGGTCCAGTACGTGGCGTCGTCCTGGCTCGTCCTGAGGCTGACGGGCAGCGGGGTGGCGCTCGGCATCGTCACCGCGCTCAGCTTCGCGCCGATCCTGCTGTTCGGCGCCTGGGCCGGCGTCCTGGCCGATCGCTACGACAAACGCCGCCTCCTGCTGTGGACCCAGACCGGCTTCGCCCTGCTGGCGCTCGCGCTGTGGGCGCTCGTGGTCACGGACGTGGTCGAGCTGTGGATGGTCTACGCGCTGGCGTTCGTGCAGGGGATCGTGATCGCGGTCGACAACCCGGCGCGGCACAGCTTCTTCGCCGAGATGGTGGACGCCGAACACCTCACGAACGCCGTGAGCCTGAACAGCGCCGTGATGACCGGGACACGGATCGTCGGGCCGGCCGTGGCCGGTCTCCTCATCGCGACCGCGGGGCTGGACGTCTGCTTCCTCGTGAACGGGGTCTCGTTCCTCGCCGTGATCGCCAGCCTCGTCGCGATGCGCCCCGAGGACCTGCACCGGAGCCCGGCCCACCGGGGCCGGGGCGCCCTTCGGGAGGGGATGCGTTACGCGTGGCGGACGCCCGACCTCCGGACGCCCCTGGTCGTGAGCGCCGTCGTCTTCACCTTCTCGTTCAACATCTCGGTCCTGATGCCCCTGATGGCGGAGGACGTGTTCCTCGGTGACGCCGGCACGCTCGGGTCCCTGCTGTCGTTCATGGGGATCGGCTCGCTCGTCGGCGCGCTCGCGATGGCCCGGGGAGCCCGGCCGAACCCCAGGCGGCTGATGATGTCGGCCGCCGGGCTCGGGCTGGCGACCGTCATCGTCGCCGCCATGCCGACCCTGCCCGCCGAGCTCGCGGCGCTAGTGGCGCTCGGGCTCGTCAGCATCGTCTTCATGATCACCGCGAACACCACGCTGCAGCTGACCTCGCGACCCGAGATGCGGGGGCGCGTGATGGCCCTGTACTCGGTCGTGTTCCTCGGCGGGACGCCGGTCGGCGCGCCGTTCGCCGGGTGGACGGCCGAGTGGCTCGGGCCGCGGTGGGGCATCGCGATCGGCGGGCTGATCGCGATCGCGGTCGGCCTGGTCGGACTCCGCGCGCTCCGCCGGCGGTCGGCCGACGAGGAGGAGCCCGAGGCCGAGCTCGTGGCGCAGGCCGCCTAGGAGAGCTCCCGGTCCAACCGCCAGTCCCCGTCCGGCTCCGGACGCGAGACCTGCAGGACGGTGCCGTCCTCGAGCGCCAGCCGCAGGTACCGGCGGCGCCCCCCGTCCACGGGTTCCTCGAGCCAGTCGCGCTGGACCTGGACGTCTTCCTCGACGCCTCCCCACACGAGGGCGCGCGGGACCTCCTCGGCCCGCGCGCCCTCGTAGAACCGGAGGCGGATCTGCGGCGCGCGGGCCAGCCAGCGCGGGAGCACCGGGCTGTAGAGCAGGAACGCCGCGCCGATCAGCGCGACGGTCAGCTCCTCGCCCAGCGCGGGCACGAGCGGGATCGCCACGAAGGCCGCGATCACCCGCGACACGTTGTAGGCGACGTCGTAGACGGAGAACACGCGGCCGCGGTACCCGTCCGGCACGGCCTCCTGGACCAGCGTGTCCACCGGCACCTTCTTCCAGGCGAACGTCAGCCCGACGAAGAAGCTCGCGACCAGCACGCTCCACCCCGTGACGTAGGCCGAGACGGCGAGGAGGACGACCCCACCGGCCAGGAACGCCCGGGAGACGATCCGCTCCTTCGGCCAGCGCTCCTCGAGCTTGCCCACGGTGAGGATCCCGAGCAGCACGCCGACGCCGCCCGCCCCGATCAGGTTCGAGAACGACCCGACGCCCTCCTGGAACCGGTCGCGGAACACGTAGAGGGAGAGCACGAGCACGATGCCCTGCCCGAACTGATCCAGCGTGATCGAGGTGATCGGCCCGAGCGCCCTCGGCGTGTGGCCCAGCCGACGGACGCCGTCGGCGAACTCGCGCACGATGCGCTGGAGCTCGTCGCGCACGGGCGCCTCGGGGAGCGTGTGCGGGACGAGTGGCGTCGTGATCCGCCTCGCGATGCCGGAGGCGATCAGCCACATCACCCCGGCGGCGATCACGACGGGCGCGTTGTTCTCCGTCAGGTCCGCGACCCACCCCCCGACGAACACCCCCGCGAGCAGCGAGACCGTGCCGCCGACGATCGACATCGAGTTCGCCATCAGCAGGTCCTCGGACGGCACCAGGCGCGGCACGATCGCCACCGCGGTCGCCAGGTAGAAGCGGTTCACCGACAGGACCCACAGGACACCGGCGTAGAACAGCGCCGCCTGGTCGGTCGGATCCAGGATCGCGAGGAGCGCGGGGGCGGCGCGGAGCCACGGAGCCACGACGAGGATCCGTCGCCGGGACCACCGATCGATGAACACACCCGTGAACGGGCCGAGGAGCGAGAACGGGAGCGACACCACGGCCGTGGCGATGGCGAAGCCCGCGATCGTGCTGTTCTGGTCCGGGTCGAAGACGACCGACGCCACGAGCGCCGCCTGGAACAGGCCGTCGGCCGACTGCGAGACCAACCGGATCGCGAACAGCCGCCGGAAGTCTGGGCTCCGCAGGGCGTCGCGGGCGCGCTCGAGCGTCCCCTTCACGGTGCGATGGTAGGCGCCCGCCCGCCGGACGGCTCAGGCGGGGATCGCGGCGACCAGGTCGACCTCGATCAGCGCCTCGGGGACGACGAGGCTCACCACCCGAACCGTGGTGCTCGCCGGAGGCTCCTGGGGGAGGTAGCGGCCGCGCACCTCGCGGATCCCGGCGAGGTCCTCGAACGAGGTGACGAAGGTCGAGATCTGGACCACGTCGGCGAAGCTCGCGCCGTTCGCGGCCAGGATCGCGGCGAGGTTCTCGAAGACCTGCTCGGTCTGCGCCCGCATGTCGCCGGAGCCGACGAGGCGCCCCTCGCGATCGTTCGCGATCTGCCCGGAGACGTGGATCCAGACGGTATCCGCGGTCTCGACGCGTACGGCGTGGCTGTAGTTCGCCATCGGCGTCGCGACGGTCGGTGGGTTCGTGCGGACGATGCGCATCCTGTCTTCCTCCTCCTCCTCCTCCTCCTCCTCCGGCGGTCGTGGACGGCGGTGCGGGCGAGCGCCGTCGCGCTGGTCGGGCTTCAGGTCAGACCCGGGGCCTCGAGGTCCCACACCAAGCTCGCAAGCTGGTCGAGCGTCGAGACCTGGTCGAGGGCCTGCGGGTACCGCTCGACGAGCGGCCGGACCATGTCCAGGTCGTGAGCGAGCGTGAACGCCATCATCCGACGGGGCCACTGGCGCCCGAGGTCCTGCCACCCGTATCCGTTCAGGAAGATCCGGAGCAGCCCCTTGTCGGCCGCGAACGTACGGGTGTGGATGGCCACCAGGTCGTAGTGGGGATCCCCCTCGTACGCGTCGTTGAAGTCGACGATCCCGGTCGGCTCGAGCGCGCCGGCCTCGCCGTCGACGAAGACGTTGCCACCGTGCAGATCGCCGTGGAGGAACACGGGGGTCTCGCGCTCCGGGTCGATCAGCTTGCGCGCCTCCCACACGTAGTCCCGGACCGATCCGAGCAGCTGGGCCGGGAGCGAGCCCCACTGCTCGTGGTCGCGGTGACAACGCTGCTCACGCACCTGGATCATGTCCGCGTAGATCTCGTGCGAGATGCGTTCGCCGTCCTTCGTCGGGACGGCGTGGAGCCGTCGCAGCGTGGCCCCCAGCCAGCCGGCGATCCGCTCGAGATCCCCGCGCGTCGCGGTCCCGTCCAGGTCCCGCAGCGAGCGCCCGTGCATGGCCGTCATCGCGAGGAACGGCCAGCGCCACCCGTCGTCGTACAGCGCTCCCTCGGCCAGGAGCTCCGGGATCGGCAGCTCGGCGCGGGACAAGAGCGTGTACGCCTCGCGCTCGGTCTGGAAGCAGTCCTCGCCGAACCAGTCCTCGTAATGGAGCTTCACGAGGTACGCGTCGTTCACGAGGGCAGCCACGTGCGTGGTGGGGAAGTGCGTCCGGACCTCACCGTCGTCGGGCAGGCCAGAGAGCCGCAGCGCCGCCCTCGCGTATGGACCCCAGAACTCGGCGTCCGTCAGCGATCGCTCGTAGGCCTCGTCGTCCGGGAAGATCGGTGGCGGCGGGACGCTCATACCGCCCGGAATGCTCCCAGAAACGGGCGGGCCGGGGCAGAGGCCTCCGCCCGCCCGGCGCTCAGGCGCGCTGGATGTCGAAGAAGGCCGTCCAGTCGGCCGCCTTGCTCGCGCCGTTGCCGAGGATGAACTCCTCGACCATCTCCCGGGCGGCCTCGTCGCTGAACTGCACGGGCGGCGACTTCATGAAGTACGCGCTCGGCCCGATCAGCGGGCCGGCCTGGCCGCGGTCGAGGGCGAGCTTCGCGCACCGGAGCGCGTCGATCACGATGCCGGCCGAGTTCGGGCTGTCCCACACCTCGAGCTTCATCTCGATCGTGAGTGGGACATCGCCGAACGCACGGCCCTCCAAACGGATCTGCGCCCACTTGCGGTCGTCGAGCCAAGGGACGTGGTCGGACGGCCCGATGTGGATGTCGTGCTTGTCGAGCTCCTTGCGCATCTGGCTCTGGACCGACTGCGTCTTCGAGATCTTCTTCGAGACCAGGCGCTCGCGCTCGAGCATGTTCATGAAGTCCATGTTGCCGCCGAAGTTCAGCTGGTAGGTCCGATCCAGCTTCACGCCGCGATCCTCGAACAGCTTCGTGAGCACCCGATGGGTGATCGTCGCCCCGACCTGGCTCTTGATGTCGTCGCCCACGATCGGCAGGCCGGCGTCGACGAACTTCCGGGCCCAGGCCTGGTCGCTCGCGATGAACACCGGTAGGCAGTTCACGAACGCGACGCCGGCGTCGAGCGCCGCCTGAGCGTAGTGCTTGGCCGCCTGCTCGGAGCCGACGGGCAGGTAGCACACGACCACGTCCGCCTTGGCCTCCCGGAGCGCATGCGCCACGTCGACCTCGGGACGATCGGACTCGTCGATCACCTCGCGGTAGTACTTCCCGAGCCCGTCGAGGGTCGGGCCCCGCTGGACCGACACGCCCGTCGGCGGCACGTCCGAGAAGCGGATCGTGTTGTTCGGCTCGGTGAAGACGGCCTCGGCGATGTCCTTGCCGACCTTCTTCGCGTCCACGTCGAATGCGGCGACGAGCTCCACGTCGCGGATGTGGTAGCCGCCCAGTTCGACGTGCATGAGCCCGGGGACGCTGTCCTGCGGGTGGGCGTCCTTGTAGTACTCCAGGCCTTGCACGAGCGACGACGCGCAGTTCCCCACGCCGACGATCGCCAGACGGACCTTGCTCATGTGGTGCGCTCCTTTCTGCGAAGCGCACGCCCCTCGCGGCGCTTCGAAGCCATGTTCGGGGTGGAGGTGCCCTGCCGGCGCTCGGCCGCGATCAGCCCGTCGAGCCATGCGATGTCCTGCTCGGTGGTCTCGCGGCCGTGCTGCATGAGCGACAGCGTGTAGGTGTCGAACCGCTCGCGCGTCGTGGCGAGCGAGGTCTGGATCGTCGAGAGCCGGTCCTGCAGGTACGTGCGCCGGCGCTCCAGGAGCCGGATCCGTGCGTCGGGGGCGAGGTACTTGAAGAACGCCAGCCGTACGCGGAACCGGTTCTCCTCTGTCGAGCTGTCGCGCCCGCCCTCCTCGAGGAGCTCGAGGAACATCGCCTCGCCCTTCTCGGTGATGCGGTAGACGTTCTTGCGGCGGCCGACGGTGACCTCGTCGAAGACCTGCTCGACGGCGCCCTGACGCTCGAGGCGCTTCAGCGAGGGGTACAGGGACCCGTACGACACACGCCAGAACCCGCCGAGGGTGTCGGTGAGCCGCTTCGAGAGCTGATAGCCGTGCATCGACCGCTCCTTCAGCAGGCCGAGGATCGCGAGCTCGAGCATCGTTCGGTTCGTCCTTCCCCTCCGGTGTTGCGCTCCGATATATCGGGCGCATATATCGCTCCGATATATGTACCGCCGTGGGAGCCCGGCCGTCAACCTCGGAGGACCCGTCCGCGGTGGTGGGCTAGCGGCGATAGTCGGTGAGGTACGCCGGGACCGTCGGGGCGCCGCGCAGGTCGGGCGCCGCCGCCGGCTCGCCGGGCACGAGGCGCAGGGGAAGCACGCCCGCCCAGACCGGCAGGTCGAGGTCCTCCTCGTCGTCCTTCGGGGGGCCGGTCCGGACCTTCGCCGAGACCTCCTCGAGCGGGATCGCGACGATCGTCGTCTGGTCCAGCTCGCGCTGGGTCGGCATGCGCGCCTCGGCGGCGCGGCCGCGCGCCACGTGGTCGACGAGGGCGCGCTGGGCGAGATCCTTCTCCTCCGGGTCCACGACCTCCCGAGGGTGTCCGTAGACCACGACCGATCGGTAGTTCATCGAGTGGTGGAAGGCGCTGCGCGCGAAGACGAGCCCGTCGAGCAGGGTGATCTCGACACAGACGTCGCGGCCGTGCTTGATGCCCCTGAGCGTCCGGCTCGCGGTCGAGCCGTGCACGTACAGCGTGTCGCCCACTCGGGCGTGGATCGTCGGGATCACGCGCGGGTATCCGTCGTCGGTGATCCAAGCGAGGTGGCAGATCAGCGCCTCGTCGACGATGGCGTCGATCGTCGCGCGGTCGTAGGCGCCGCGCTCGGGCAGGCGGCGGACGCGCGTGCGCTCGCTCGATGGGGTCCCGGCCTCGGTCATGGCCCAATCCTAGCGGCGCCCGCCGAGGCGCCGAGGACGTGGACCTCAGGCCCGGCTGCCCTCGAGCAGGCGGTCGAGCGCCTCCGTCACGGCCTGCGGGCCGCGCTCCAGCCCGACCCGCCCGTACCGCCCGACGAACTCGGGCTCGCGGTCGGAGTCCTCCTCGACGGCGAGCTCGGGGACCCGGAAGGCTTCGCCGCACGGCGCGAGGGCGTCGGTCTCGCCGGGGTGACGGATCACGACCGCCGCGACCGGCTCGCCGTGCGCCGGACATGGACGCCCGGAGAGCACCGGACACGCCGAGCTCTCGGGCCCGGGGCACGTCTCGAGCTCGAACCCGTCCGCCCGCAGCTCGCTCCGCAGCGGCTCCAGGTCCTCCTCGGCACGCTCGCCGACGACGAGAAGCCTCGGCCCGGGCCGGACGAGCAACGCGGCCACTGCGAGGAGCGCGACCGCGACGAGGGCGGCGACGAGGATCGCCTCCCACGAGGCGTCGGTGGCCACCAGCACGACCGCGCCGAAGAGCACGATCGCCCCCGCGTAGAGGAGGAAGTCACGCCTCACGTTCTCACCTCCGCGACCCACGTTCGACCGTCTCGAGCGCCGGGGGCAGGGTCGAAGGACCCGCCCGACGTCGTCCCGGTGGCCGCCGTTCGACCGGTGATCGCCGTCCGGGAGGGCGCCGAGGGGTCAGCGCCGGCCGGGGCCGGCCTCGCCGCCGGACTGGCCGCGGAGGAAGCGCTCGATCTCGCTCGCGAGCTCGTCGCCCGAGGGCAGGTTGACGTCGCCGGCCATCGCCTCGAGGCGGGCGACGTACGCGCGCGAGTCCTCGTCCTCCTGGACGGCCGCGTCGATCCTCGCCCTCGTCGCCGCGGCCTCGTCGGGCAGGTCACCGAGGGCGACCGTCACCCCCAGGTGCCGGCCGGCGTGCTCGAGGAGGCCGATCGTGGCTGCGGGGAACGCCCCCCCGACGTAGTGCGGGACCTGGGCGTAGAACCCGACGGTCGGCACGCCGCTCTCGACGAACCGCATCTCGATCGCGTTGAGCGCGGCGGACGGCACGCGCAGGAGCCCCTCGGGCCCCTGGCGCTCGTCGTCGCGCAGGAGGCCCTGCTTCGACGCCGTGGCGAGGACCGGGACGGGACGCGTGTGCGGGACGGCCGCCGGGATCGCGCCGAGGCTCACCCACTCGACGACGCCGAGCCGCAGGGCGAGGTCCAGGACCTCCTGGCCGATCTCGTGCCACCGGAAGTCGGGCTCCGGGCCGGTGAAGACGAGCAGGTCGCGGCCGCCGAGGGCCGTGCGCCGGATCGAGAGCTGCGGCCACGTGAGCTCCGAGAGCGTGCCGTCCACGATGTCGAGCACGGGCCGACGGGCCCGGTAGTCGTACAGGGCATCGGGGTCGAACGTCGCGAGCTCCCGACCGTCGCCTGCGATGCGTTCGGCGGCCGCGGTCGAGGCGCCGGCGGCGTCCACCCAGCCGTCGAAGGCCGCGACGATGGCGGGCGCGAGCAGCGCCTCGGTGGGCTCGACGACGCGGGTCAGGGCCATCCGAGAAGGATAGTGCGACCGGCACCGACGGGATCCGCGAGGCAACGGGGCGAGGTAGGGTCCTCGCATGCGGCTCCTGCTGATCGGCGGGACGGAGTTCGTCGGGCGGCATGTCCTCGAGCAGGCGGTCGCCGCGGATCACGAGGTCACCGTCTTCCACCGCGGCGTGACCGAGCCGCCGGACCTGCCCGAGGTCGAGCACCTCCACGGCGACCGCGACGGGGATCTCGACGTCCTGCGGGGCCGCCGATGGGACGCCGCGATCGACGTGTGTGGGTACTCGCCCCGGGTCGTGCGGCTCTCCGCCGACGCGCTCGCGGGCGCGGTGGACCGCTACTGCTTCATCTCGACCGAGTCGGTCTACGCCGAACCCCTCCCGCCGGTCGTGACGGAGGGGTCGCCGCTCGCGACGCTCGCGGCCGCCGAGGGCCCGTGGGGCTGGTACGGACCGCTGAAGGTCCTGTGCGAGCGCGTGGTGGGGACGGTGTACGGCGACCGGGCGCTCGTCGTGCGCCCCGGCTACGTGGTGGGCCCGCACGACTCGACCGATCGCTTCACGTCGTGGGTGCGCCGGTCCTCGCTCGGTGGAACGATGCTCGCGCCCGGCACCGGGGAGGACCACATCCAGTTCGTCGACGCCCGGGACCTGGGGAGCTTCGTCGTCACGGCGGTGCGGGACGGGGCGTGGGGCGCCTTCAACGCCGACGGGCACCCGATCACGCTCGCGACGTTGCTCGAGAGCTGCGCCCGGGTTGGCGGCGCGGCGACGCAGGTCGTGTGGGTCCCCGAGCGCGACGTCCGGGAGCGCCACCTCGCCGAGCTGTTCCCGATGTGGGACGGCAGCGCGTACGGCCGCGTCGTCATGGACGCCTCGAGGGCTCGGGCGGCCGGCCTGGAGAACCGGCCGGCGGAAGAGACGGTCGAGGACACGCTGGCGTGGGACAGGGAACGCGGCCTGCCCCCGCTGAAGGCGGGGATGTCGCCCGAGCGCGAGGCGCAGCTCCTGACCGAGCTCGGCTGACGAACCCCTCATCCCGGCGGCGCAGGGACGATGGACCTTGCCGCGGACCCGCTCGGCACCCGACGCTGTCGGGGTGGATCGCGGAACCACGGGAGGTGAGTCCATGGACGCGGCACCCGGTGGTCCGACGGCTATCGCGCGGCGGCTGCTCGAGGAGGTCCTGAACCACGGGCGGCTCGACCTGATCGAGGACCTGGTCGCGGAGGACGCCGTCGAGCACGAGCCGCTCCCGATCTCGACCGGCGAGATGCGGAGCGACCTCCGTACCTGGCTGACCGAGCTGCGGTCGGCCTTCCCCGACTACCACGTCCAGATCGAGGACGTCGTCGCCGAGGGGGAGAAGGTCGCGATCCGCGAGCGCATCACGGGAACCAACCTCGGCCCGCTGCTCGGCATGCCGCCCACCGGCCGGCCGATCTCGATCGACGGGTTCGACATGGTCCGCGTGCACGGCGGCCGGATCGTCGAGCACTGGGGGCTGACCGACGGGTGGGCGATGGCCCACCAGCTCGGGGTGGCCGGGGGCCCCTGAGGCCGGGCGCCCGCCGTCGAGTCGGGCGGTCAGCCGGGCTGGGCCCGGCCGGCATGCAGGCTAGCCGGTCGCGGGATGCGGGACCGGCGCGCGCCCGATCCGAGGGGTGGACGCGACCGGCGCCGTGTCGTCGGGGACGGCGCCGGAGCGGTCGGGGACCGGCGCCCAGCGCCAGGACAAGGTGCCGCAGCGTTCGCAGCGCATCGTCCGGATCCCGTGGCCCGTGCGCGCGTCGCGCCGGTCGGCCACGACCTCGATCGTGTGCCACCGGTGCCACCTGCCGAAGGTCTCGCACGGCGCCACCGTCACGTCCCGGCTCCCATCCGCTTGCCCGTACCCACATCGTGGGTCTTCGAGCGACGGACGGGCCGGTCGGACGGCCCTGCGAGTGCGGGACCGGCCGTCCCGGATGTCGCCGGCTACCTGCCCTCGAGGTACGTGAGCACCGCGAGGACGCGGCGGTGGACCTGCTCGGTCGGCTGGAGGCCGAGCTTCGTGAAGATGCTCGAGATGTGCTTCTCGACCGCGCCCTCGGTCACGACCAGGCGCGAGGCGATGCCCGCGTTCGACATGCCCTCGGCCATGAGTGCGAGTACCTCGCGCTCGCGAGGCGTGAGCTCGTCGTGCGGGTGCCGCTTCGCCCGGGCCAGGAGCTGGGCCACGACCTCGGGGTCGAGCGCGGTCCCGCCCTCGGCGACGCGGCCGAGCGCCTCCAGGAACTCGCGCACGTCGGCGACGCGGTCCTTGAGCAAGTATCCGACGCCGCGCGTGTCGCCCGAGAGCAGCTCGGTCGCGTACCGCTCCTCGACGTACTGCGACAGGACGAGCACCGGCGTCCCGGGCCAGCGGGAGCGGATCTCGATCGCCGCCCGCAGCCCCTCGTCGGTGAAGCCGGGCGGCATGCGCACGTCGACGATGCAGACGTCGGGGCGGTCCTCGGCGACGGCCTCGACCAGCGCGAGCGCGTCGCCCACCGCGGCCGTCACCTCGTGGCCCTCGTCCGCGAGGAGCCGCACGAGTCCCTCGCGGAGGAGGACCGCGTCCTCGGCGATCACGACGCGCATGGGATCTCCGCCATGAGCACGGTCGGGCCGCCCTCGGGCGAAAGCAGGTGGAGCTCGCCGTCGAGCGCCTGCACGCGGTCGCGCAGGCCGTCGAGCCCGGAGCCCTCGACCACGGCGGCGCCTCCGACGCCGTCGTCCTGCACCTGGACGGTGAGCCGGTCGTCGGCGCGGCGGACCGTGACCGTGGCCGCCGTGGCCCTGGCGTGCTTGGCGACGTTCGCGAGCGCCTCGCTGACGACGAAGTAGGCGGCCGCCTCGACCGACGCCGGCGGGCGCACCGGGACGTCGACGCTCACGGTCACCGGCACGGTCGAGCGCGCGGCGAGCGCCGAGAGCGCGGCGTCGAGCCCTCGGTCCGTGAGCACGGCCGGGTGGATACCACGGGCCAAGTCGCGGACGTCGGTGATCGCGCGCTTCGCCTCCTCGTGCGCCCCGGCGACGAGCTCCCTGGCCCGGTCCGGGTCGGTCTCCATCTTGTCCTTCGCACGGCCGAGGTCCATCGCGAGCGCGACGAGGCGCTGCTGGACGCCGTCGTGCAGGTCCCGCTCGATCCGTCGGCGGTCCTCGGCCGCCAGGTCAACCGCGGCCGCGCGAGTCTCGGTGAGCGTCTGCACCCGCTGCACCAGGTCGGTACCGAGCATCCCGCGCACGACGGCCCGGTTCCCGGCCGCCATCGCGCGAACGACCCAGGGCGTCACGAACAGGAGCACGAGCCCGCCGAGTGCGACGAGCGTCAGCTCGAGCGGACCGGCGTGGATCACCCATCCGCGGTCCGGCACGTCGATCCAGATCCGCTGATCGGGGGACGCCCACGCCCACAGCGGGGCGGTCACCATCCCGATCGCCGTCGACCACAGGGCGACGGTGACGCTGAACGTCACGATGCCGAACGGCAACATGAACAGGTGGTAGCCGACCTCGATCCACGTCGCGGGGTCGCTGATCCGAGAGACGTGAACGCGCCACCACGTGTCCCTCGGCGGGTCGGGGCGGTAGGCCGGGCGCACGTCGGTGTCGAGGAACAGCCTCGACCGCGCGCGCTCGACCGACGCCATCCAGCGCGACAGGTACATCGTGAGGAACAGGATCGGGATGCCGACGAGCGTGATCAGCATGCCGAAGCCCGTCGCGAACCCGGTGACCATGATCGTGAACGTCGCGATCCCCACGGGCAGGTTGAAGAGCAGGTGGAACGTCTCCCGCCAGGAGCGCGCCTCGAACGGCGCTCGCAGCGCCCGGGCGAGCATGCCGGGGTCCCGGACCTGCGCGGGAGGGGGTGGGAGGGTCATCTGGGTGTCCATGCTCGCAGGGTAGGGGCGCCCGGTCACGGCGCCCAACCCGGCCACCTCGCCTCTTCGGGCGGGGGTTAACCCCAGCCCGTGGAGGCCCGCCTACGATGCGGGGGACCGAGCCACGGGAGGCCACGATGCCGAGCTCCGAGGACGTGATGCGCGACCTGTACTGGTGGGGACCGGCGACGCTGTTCCGGTGTCCGCACGACCCCGACCCGGCGGCGTGCGACGTGGGGCTCGTCGGCGTCCCTCATTCGAGCGGCAACGGGACGACGTGGCACGACCAGCACCTCGGCCCCCGGGCGATCCGCGACCTGTCGATGGGCTACCGTCGGCGGCACACGCGCTGGAACCTGGACCCATGGTCGGCGCTGCGGATCCACGACCTCGGCGACGTGTTCATGCCGAGCTTCCTCGCGAACGACGTGACGATCCGCGAGATCGAGACCTTCTACCGGCGGCTCGACGGCACGGGGACGCGGCCGGTGTCGATCGGCGGCGACCACTCGATCCCGCTCGCGATCCTCCGCGCGATCGCCGGACCGGACGCGGAGACGACCGGCGGTCGACCGGCGGCGCTCGTGCACCTCGACGCGCACTACGACACCTACGACGACTTCCCGTCCTGGTACGGGGTGACGGACTCGGCCGGGCACTGGGCGTCGCGGTCGGTGCACGAGCGGCACGTCGACGCGACGCACAGCGTGCAGATCGGGATCCGCGGGCACGGGTACGGCGAGGACGACGGGCACACGAGCCGCGAGCTCGGCTACCTGATCGTCGACAAGGACGAGTTCGACGAGCTCGGCGTCGAGGCGGTGATCCAGCTCACGCGCGACCGCGTCGGCGACCTACCGGTCTACGTGAGCTTCGACCTGGACGTGCTCGACATGACGATCGCGCCGGCGGTCTCGAATCCCGAGCCGGGCGAGGAGGGCCTCACGATGAAGGAGGCGATCCGCCTCGTCCAGGGGCTCCGGGGTCTGGACGTGATCGGCGCCGACGTCGTCGAGATCATGCCCTCGAAGGACGGCCCGGGCCAGATCACGACGTGGAACGCCACGCGGATCGCGTTCGAGCTGCTCTGTCTGGTCGCGGAATCGCTCCTGATGCGTCGGTAGCGGGCGGTTGGCGCCGCCGCCGTCTGGGCATAGACCTGGCCCGACCGTGTGAGCGAGGTGCGTGATGACGGTGACGTGTCAGGTCTGCGGCGAGGAGCTCTCGTCGCAGGAGGAGCTCGAGCGACACGACCACGAGATCCCGATCCCGTGGCGCGAGGCCGGAGCGACGTTCGAGTGCCCCACCTGCGGCGTCGGGTTCGACCAGCAGGAGGACCTGGTCGCGCACATGGCGACCCACTGAACGGCGGAGGCGCGCCGGGCCGGAGGGGCACGGCCCGGCGCGCCTGGGTCTCCCCTGCGATATCAGCTGGCGAGACCCCGGATGATCGGCAGCGCGCCGTCGATCGCGATCGCGAAGCCGATGTTCTCGGCCGCGGAGGCCGAGGCCCCGGCGGTGTTGATCCCGACGAGCCGTCCGGCCGTGTCGATCAGCGGCCCCCCGGAGTTGCCCGGGTTGATCGCGGCGTCGGTCTGCAGCACGCCCTCGAGGTGTTCGCTCCCGCCGTTCGCGCCCGAGACGTCGATCGTGCGGTCCAGGCCGGAGACGATCCCGGCCGTTGCCGTCGCGCCGAGACCGAGCGGGTAGCCGAGCGCCACGACCTCCTGCCCGAGGGCGAGATCGCCGGAGGAGCCGATCGGCATCGCCGGCCGGCCGCCGGTGGAGGCCGACACCACCGCGATGTCGTGCGTGGTGTCCGCCCCGAGCACGGTCGCGGGAACGGACGAGCCGTCGCCGAAGGTGACCGCCACGTCGGTCGCGCCGTCGACGACGTGCGCGTTCGTGACGATGAGGTCGGAGCCGACGATCACGCCCGATCCCAGGCCCTGCGCCTGGACCGGCTGACCGAACGGCCCCACCCGCGTGGTCGAGACCCGCACCGCCACGACCGAGCGCATCGCCTCGGCGATCACCGCGCTCAGATCGGCGGCGTCACCGGCCGTGGCGACCGAGGCGATCGGCGACGGATCCGCGCCGCTCGCCTCGTCGGTCAACACCTTCGCGAGCACCGCGCCTTCGACCGCCGATGCCGTGAGTGCGACGGCGAGGAGCGTGGGCACCCACCGGCTCCGGCGGCGATGGGCCCGGGGCGTCTCCGCGCGGGCGCCTGGCGCCGACGGGACGTCGGGCGGGCGCGTCGTGGTTGGCTCGGTCCGAGGGCTCGGGGCTGGGGGCAGGAACTCATCCATCGCTGATCTCCTCTCCGTCGATCGGAGCCCCCAGATCCCTCGACAGCCGGACGAACCCGTCACGCGCGAGCGTCGGCATCGTGGTCATCTCCTCACCGCCGGACCCTCCGACGGTGCAGGTAGTCAAGCGCGCGGACCTGGGAGATCCCTGGGAGCGAGCCGAGAGGTGCGTGAGTGTGCGCTACGAGCTCGAGCGCGGGATCCGGACCACGAACCGCGCGCCGCCGCTCGGCGCCGGTTCGAACCTCGCGGATCCGTCGTGCGCCGCGGCGACCGCGGCGACGATCGACAGCCCGAGTCCAGCGCCGCCGAACTCCCTCGCGCGCGAGGACTCGGTGCGGTAGAAGCGCTCGAAGATCCGGTCCGCGTCCTCCGGTGCAACGCCGGGGCCGTCGTCCTCGACCTCGAGTACCGCGTCGTCCCCGACTGCGCGCACGCGCACGCGCACCGGCGTCCGGGCCGGTGTGTGCTCGCGCGCGTTCGCGAGCAGGTTGTCGGCGACCTGGCGCAGCCGCCCCTCGTCGCCGAGGACGGTCACCGGCTCGTCCGCGACGAGCTCGATCGACCGGACGGGCTCGGCCGCACGGGCGCCGTCGACCGCGGCGCGGGCGAGAGCCGTGAGGTCGACGGGCTCGCGCTCGAGCGGGCGTCCCTGGTCGAGCCGCGCGAGCAACGCCAGCTCGTCGACGAGGTCGCTCATCCGGGCGCCCTCCTCCTCGATGCGGCGCATCGCGGTGCGCAGGGCCTCGGGGTCGTCGGCCGCGCCGCGCCGGAACAGCTCGGCGTACCCCTGGACGGACGTGAGCGGCGTGCGGAGCTCGTGCGAGGCGTCGGCGACGAACCGGCGCAGTCGCTCCTCCGACGCCCGGCGCTCGGCGAAGGCGGCCTCGATGCGCTCGAGCATCGCGTTCAGGGCGGTGCCGAGCCGCCCGACCTCGGTCCGGTCGTCGGCGGGCTCCACCCGGCGCGAGAGGTCGCCGGCGGCGATCGCCCCCGCCGTCTGGCCCATCCGCTCGAGCGGCCGGAGGCCGAGGTGCACGAGCCACCACGCGAGCGCGCCGAGCGCGCCGAGCACCACGATCGTCACGATCACCTCGATGCGGACGAGGCGGCTGAGGGTGTCGGTCACCTCCGTGAGCGGGATCGCGACGACGAGCGTGCCACCGCCGCGGATCGCGTACGCACGCACGCGGAAGCGCGTCGCACCCTCCTCGGCCCCGGTCGTGAAGGTCCTCGGCGCGGTCGTCGCGGCGGACGACGAACCGGGCAGACCCTCCGGGAGCGCGGGGGCGGCGGGCGCGGCGGCAGGCGCCTCCTGCTCGAACGTGAACAGGTGCGCGGCCCGGACGGTGCCCAGCTCGTCGAGCGCGGCCGCGTACGTGCCCGAGGGGAACAGCAGGCCCCCGCCCTGGGTCCCGACGCCCTCGGACTGCAGCGGGTCGGGCTGACTGAGCTCGCGCACCGCGATCGGGGTGGCGACGTCGAGCTGTCGCTCGACCCGCTCGAGGAGGGTCGAGCGCAGCAGCCGGAACGTGGCGAGATCCGCGACGAGCAGGCCGACGGCGGCGAGGGCCACCATCGCCACGAGCAGCCGAGCGCGGAGCGACATCTCTACTCCCTCGGGAGCCGGAGCGAGTATCCGACGCCGCGGACCGTGTGGATCAGCTTCGGGTCCTCGACGTCCACCTTGCCCCGCAGGTAGCTGATGTAGGTCTCCACGACGCTCGCGTCGCCCCCGAAGTCGTACCGCCACACGTGGTCCAGGATCTGCGCCTTCGAGACCACCTTCCGCGCGTTCAGCATCAGGTACCGCAGGAGGTTGAACTCGGTCGGGGAAAGGTCGATCGGCCGGTCGCCCCGCCAGACCTCGTACGTGTCCTCGTCCATCTCGAGGTTCGCGAAGACCAGCCGGCTCGACACCGCGGCCTCGTCCCCGGCCCGGCGCAGGATCGCGCGGACGCGCGCGACCAGCTCCTCCAGGCTGAACGGCTTCGTCACGTAGTCGTCGGCCCCCATCGTGAGGCCGTGGACCTTGTCCTCGGTCGAATCGCGCGCGGTGAGGAACAGGATCGGCACGCGGAGCCCGTCCGCCGCGAGCCGCCGCTGGACCTCGAACCCGTCCAGGTCCGGCAGCATCACGTCGAGCACGACCAGGTGCGGGCGGAACGACGTCACCGCCGCGAGCGCCGCCCGACCCGTCTCGGCGGTCCGCACCTGGAAGCCCTCGTACCGGAGGACGGTCGCGACGAGATCGGTGATGCTCGGCTCGTCGTCCACGACGAGGACGCGGGCGCTCTGCGGCTCGAGCTCCGTCCGAGGCTCGTCCATCGAGCCCGACCCTACCCTCGCCGGCGGTGAGGTTCCTTCGGATCCCCTGTGAGGAGGCTGTGAGCGGGCAGAGGAGGCCTCGGTGTGGAGCGACCCCCGGAGGTGAGAAACCGCGGGGCCCGAGGGCTCCAGCGGTCTCTCACGGCGCACTCTACGGGCGACCCGGGCGCCCGTCGATCCGGGGGTTCCCTCTTGTCACTCTTTCGGAAGTGGTCGTCTCACGCGGTCGAGCTCTGATCGGGACGCATCGGCGGCGGCATGGGTGTGGCGGGCGCCCGTCCTCGGGTCGACAGGACGATCAGCACGGCCGCGGCCGCGCCGAGGAGCAGGCCGACGACGAGCATGCCGATCCCGATCGGCAGCGCCACGTCGACCTTCACGCCCGCGCTCAGCTCGGCGTCGACGCCCTGGGAGGCGTCGGCGTTCATCAGGACCACCGTGTAGTTGCCGGCGCCCAGGTCCCAGGTGAGGGTCTGCTGCCCCGCGCCGGTCGCGGTGCCGACCCAGAACGTCTGTTCGCCAGGCGGCTCCGGGGCGGCCTCTCCCGGTACCACGCGGTACTCGACCCGGAACGGATCGTCCTCGACGTCTCGTACGACGCTGTGCCCGACGCCCCGCAGGTACCGCTCCACGTCGTCCGTCGGCCCGATCCCGATGAAGGTCTCGGTGGCGGACGTCGCGCGGATCCGCACCGTCGCGAGGTCGTCCGGGACCCACGCGTTCGGCGCGCCGAGGTAGACGTCCTCGGACTTGATCGCGAAGCCCGGGGAGGTGAACGGCTCGGGGTCGAACGTGTAGTAACCGTCGGCGTCCCGCTGGGTCGTATGGGCCCACAGCAGGACCGCCGCACCGCCGAGGAACACGAGGGCGATGAACCCCAGGATGATGCCCCCGATCAGCATCCCGACGCGGATCCGTCTCATTGGCTCCCCCTCTCGATCCGGTCCACCGTACCGGTTCGCCCGTCAACCGCGCTCGTCGGGGACGCGAGCGCTAGCCATCCTCGGCTGGATGGCCGACGGGAAGCAGGTACAGCGGGACCTCGCCCGACGGAAGCGCCAGCACGCGCCCGACGTCCTCGTCCGAGAACGCTCCGATGGGCACGCCGCCCAGACCGAGTGCCATGGCCTCGAGCAGCACGTTCTGCGCGACGTGGCCGGCCTCGAGCTGCACGTACCGGTCGGCGCGCTCGCCGTACCTCGCCTCGGTCCGGGCGGGGACGGCGGTGATGACGAGGACGACGGCGGCGTCGGCGACCGCGGCCTGACCGCCCGCGGCCTCGGAGAGCTGGGCCCGGAGGTCGGCGGTCGCCGCGGTTCGGGCTCGATGTCCCTCGGGGACGTAGTGGATGAGGCCGTCGGGCGTCGCCGCGTACACCTCGAGGGGGTACAGCGCACCCGCCGACGGGGCGGTGCGTCCACCCCACGTCGCCGTGACGCCCTGGGCGGCCCAGAGCAGCTGCGAGAGCTCCTCGAGCGTCAGCGCCACCCCGGTGAACGCCCGCACCGAGCGCCGCTGGGCGATCGCCTCCTCGACCGAGATGTCCCCCTCGGTCCGGGGCGCGGGGAGCTGGATCGCCGCGCCGGTCGGCACCGGCGCCGGCGAGCGGTCGTCGGCGCCACCGTCCCCAGAGCACGCGACCGCTCCGACGCACGAGATGAGGGCCCCGACGGCCCAACGAGGTGGATGCATGATCCGGCTCCTCGGCCAGCATGCCCCGTGACACCCGCCGGCGCGCGGGTCGAACGGCCCCGAGCCCGCCCGGCCCCGAGCCCGCCGGCCGGACGGAGCCTCCTCAGCCCGGCTTCGACCCGCGACCGAACACCCGGCGGAAGAAGTTCACGACCACGGCCCAGATCGCCGACAGCCCGAGGCGGATCCCGCCGACCGGCTTCGCGGCCGTCGGAGGGGGCGTGGGGGGCGGCGTCGGAGCCGCCACCTCGCCGGGAGCCGTCTCGCCCTCGGCGGCCGCGGCGGCGGGGACCTGCTCCGCCGCCATGCTCGCCTGCAGGCAGTCCGCGAACTGCTGGGTGAGCTTCTTCGAGATCTCCGGCAGCAGGCCCCTCGAGAGCTGCGCAGCGGCGCCGGTGAGCACGATCTGGGCCTGCATCTTCACGGTGGTGTCGCCGTCGGCGGCGGGCTCGAGCCACGAGGTGACGGTCGCCTCGGCCGCCCCCTTGCCCTTCTGCTCCATCCCCCTGGCCTTCAGCACCACGCGGTGCTCGGCGTCGTCGCGCGACTCCATCACCACGGTCCCCGCGAACGCCATCGTGACGGGGCCGAACTTCGCCTTCAGGTTGCCCTTCCAGGTGCGGTCGTCGACCGTCTCGGTGAGCTCGGCGCCGGGCATGCACGGCGCGATCCGCTCGACGTCGAGCAGGTACGCCCACAGGTCCTCGATCGGCGCCGTCACGGTGAACTCGTTCTCGATCAGCACGGGCTCTCCTCGCGGTCAGGGTGCGGGGGCGGTGAGGAACGCTGCGGGATCGGCGCTGAAGCGCTCGAAGCATCCCGCGGAGCAGAAGTAGTAGGTCCGGGTCTCGTGGGTGGTGCGGTACCGCGCGGTCGAGACCTCCACCGTCATGTGGCACACGGGGTCGACCTCCTCGTGGCGCTCGGCGAGGACCGGCGCTGTCCCGCCGCCGAGCTCGCCCGCGGCGCGCAGCTGCACGAGCTCGGCCAGGATCGCGACGGCGATCTCGTGGTTCGGCAGACGTCCGAGGTCCAGGCCGGCGGGGGCCCGGACGCGCGCCAGGTCGCGCTCGGGCACGCCGCGGTCGCGCAGGTACCCGAGGACGGCCTCGGCGCGCCGGCGCGAGGCGACGAGCCCCACGTACGTCGCCGGCGTGCGCAGCGCACGCTCGAGCGCGTCCTCGTCGTAGTGGCCCTGGGTCGCGACCACCACGGCCGATCCCGGTCCGACGTCGGCCGCCGCGAGGTCCAGGGTGGTGACGACGTCGCCAACGCCGGCGTGCAACGACGGATCGCCGCCGTCGTCGACGACGACCGCGCGCCAGCCGAGCGCCGTCGCCATGCCGGCCAGCGCGTCCACCGCCGGCGAGCGGCCGATCACGACCAGGTGCGGCGAGGGCAGGACGGGTTCCACGTAGACCTCCAGCGCGCCCTCACTCTGACAGGCGATCGGCACGGTGACGACGCCGTCGCGACGGTTCGCTTCGAGCTCGTCCGGTGAGCCGAGGTACAGCAGGCGCGGCGTGCCCTCCTCGAGCGCTCGGAGCGCCTCGCGCAGGACCACCGGCTCGGCGCACGCGCCGCCGAGCCATCCCCGGAGCGTTCCGTCGGCCGTGACGAGGGCCGTCGAGCTCGGCTTGCCCGAGGACGGGGCCCGGCTCCACACGACCGTCGCGAGCACGAACGGCTCGCCCTGGGCCGAGAGCCGGGCGGCCAGCTCGAGGACGTCCTGCCTCACGCGTTCGCCCTCGCCGCCTGGATCGCCTCCCAGACCTTCGCGGACGTGAGCGGCATGTCGATGTTCGTCACGCCGAGTGGCCGTAGCGCGTCGATCACGGCGTTCACGTACGCGGCCGGCGAGCCGACCGTCGCCGACTCGCCGACGCCCTTCGCGCCGATCGGGTGGTGCGGGCTCGGGGTCACGGTCTCGCCGAGCTCGAACTTCGGCGTCTCCATCGAGGTCGGGAGCAGGTAGTCGGTGAACGTCGAGCCGATGCAGTTCCCGTTCTCGTCGAACGTGATCAGCTGCATCGCCGCGATCCCGTAGCCTTCGGTAAGGCCGCCGTGGATCTGGCCCTCGACGACCATGGGGTTGATCCGTACGCCGCAGTCGTCGACGGCGACCATCCGCCGGACGTCCCACTCGCCGGTCTCCTCGTCGACCTCGACGGCCACGGCGTACGTGCCGAACGGGTACGTGAGGTTCGGAGGGTCGTAGTAGTAGACCGCCTCGAGCCCCGGCTCCACGCCGTCGGGGAAGTTCGTGTAGGCCGCGAGGGCGACGTCCTGGATCGTCTTCGTCCGGTCGGGCGCCCCGCGGACCGAGAACGTGCCGGCGTGGAACTCGATGTCCTCCTCGGACACCTCCAGCAGGTGGGCGGCGATCTTCATCGCCTTCTCGCGGACGCGGCGCGTCACCATCGCCGTCGCCGCGCCCGAGACCGGCGTCGACCGCGACGCGTACGTCCCGAGGCCGTACGGCGTGTTGTCGGTATCGCCGTGCATCACCTTGATGTGCTCGGGCTGGATCCCGATCTCCTCGGCGACGATCTGCGCGAACGTCGTCTCGTGGCCCTGCCCTTGGGTCTGGACGCTGATCTTCAGGATCGCCTTGCCGGTCGGGTGGATGCGGAGCTCGGCGCCGTCGTTCATCGCCAGCCCGAGGATGTCGTACTGGTGGTGCGGTCCCGCGCCGACGATCTCGGTGAACGAGGCGAGTCCGATCCCGTACAGCTTGCCCTGCGCCCGTGCCTCCTCCTGCTCCTTCCGGAGCTCGGCGTAGCCGATCTTCTCGAGCGCCAGGTCCATCGCCGCCTGGTAGTCGCCGGAGTCGTAGACGAACCCCGTCGCCGACTCGTAGGGGAACCGATCCTTCGCGATGAAGTTCTTCTTCCGCAGGTCGGCAGGGTCCACGCCGAGCTCGTACGCCGCGTTCTGCACGAGACGCTCGATCAGGTACGAGGCCTCGGTGACTCGGAACGAGCACCGGTAGGCGACGCCGCCCGGCGCCTTGTTCGTGTACGCGCCGGTGGCCGTCACGTGCGCGGCGGGCAGGTCGTACGAGCCGCTCACGATCCCGAACAGCCCGACCTTGAACTTCGAGGGCTGCGCATCCGCGTGGAACGCGCCCTCGTCGGCGAGGAGCGAGACCCGCAGGCCCGTCATCGTGCCGTCGGCCTTCAGCGCGAGCTCGCCGTGCATGTGGAAGTCGCGCGCGAACCCCGTCGAGATCAGGTTCTCGGTGCGGTCCTCCACCCACTTCACGGGGCGGCCGAGGAGCAGCGACGCGGCCGTCGCCACCACGTAGCCCGGGTACACCGGCACCTTGTTCCCGAACCCGCCGCCGATGTCCGGGCTGACGATCCGGATCTTCTCCTCGGGCAGGCCGGCCACGAGCGCGAAGACCGTGCGGATCGCGTGGGGGGCCTGCGAGGTCATGTAGATCGTCGCCTGGCCGGTGGCCGGGTTCACGTCGGCCACGCACCCGCACGTCTCGAGCGGCGACGGGTGGCACCGCGGGTAGAACGTGTCGAGGCTGACGACCTTGTCGGCCTCGGCGAAGGCGCGGTCGGTCGCCTCCTTGTCCCCGCTCTCCCAGTCGTAGATGTGGTTGTCGGTCTTGTCTTCCTTGTCGGTGCGGATCACGGGCGCGTCGGACTCGAGGGCGCGCTGCGGGGTCACGACGGGCTCGAGCGGCTCGTAGTCGACGTCGATCAGCTCGAGCGCGTCCTTCGCGATGTACGCGCTCTCGGCGACGACGGCGGCCACCTCCTGACCCTGGAAGCGGACCTTGTCGGTCGCGAGCACCGCCTGCGTGTCGTAGGACATCGTCGGCATCCAGGCGAGGTTGTGCTGGGCCATCAGCTCGCCGGTGACGACGGCCACGACGCCGGGGAGCGCCTGCGCCCGCGACGCGTCGATGCCGTTGATCTTCGCGTGCGCGTAGGGGCTCCGCAGGACCGCCATGTGCAGCATCTCGGGGAGCTTGATGTCGTCGACGTAGTTGCCCTTGCCGCGGATGAACCGGTCGTCCTCGACGCGGCGCACGCTGTGGCCGATGCCGCGGATCGGTTCGGTCTCTGTGGCCATCGGTCGGTCTCCTCTCACGCGGTGACGGGCTCGGGGGCGGCGGGCTCGGCGGCGATCGGCTCGCCGGCGCCGGACCTGGCGCGGGCGGCGGCCTGGATCGCCTTGACGATGTTCATGTAGCCGGTGCAGCGGCAGATGTTGCCCGAGATCGCCACGCGGACGTCGTCCTCGCTCGGCATCGCGTTGCTCTCGATGAGCGCCGCGCCGACCAGCATCATGCCGGGGGTGCAGAACCCGCACTGCAGTCCGTGCTCCTCCTTGAACGCTGCCTGCACGGGGTGGAGCTCGGCGCCGGTGGTCAGGCCCTCGACGGTGGTGACGCTCCGGCCCTCCGCCTGGACGCCGAACATCGTGCAGGACTTCACCGGCGTGCCGTCGAGCAGCACCGTGCAGGCGCCGCACCCCGACGTGTCGCACCCGATGTGCGTGCCGGTGAGCCCGAGCTCCTCGCGGAGCAGGTGGACGAGCAGCATCCGCGGCTCGACATCGGCCGTGCGCTCGACCCCGTTGACGGTGACCGTGATCTCCATGGGTGTGGGCTCCTCCTCGCTCAGGCCGCGCTCGCGGTGTCGCGCGCGTGCGCGAGCCCGCGCCGCACGTAGACCTCGATGACGTTGCGCTTGTACTCGGCCGACCCCCGGACGTCCGAGACCGGGTGCGCCGCCGCCGCGGCGAGCCGCCCCGCGTCGGCGAAGGCCTCGTCGGTGGGCTCGGCGCCGGCCAGGGCGCTCTCGGCCTCGGTTGCCTGCACGTTCGTGAGGTCCACGCCCGTGAGGGCGATCCCCGCGCGCCCGATCGAGCCGTTGCGCAAGGTGAGCGACACGGCGACCCCCACCGTCGCCCAATCGCCCACCTTGCGCTCCAGCTTCAGGTAGGTCCCGCCCGACCGCGGCTCGGCGCCCGGGACCACGATCTCGGTCAGCATCTCGTCCGGTCGGCACGCCGTCGTGAACGTGTCGACGAGGAACTCGCCGATCGGCAGCTGGCGCGAGCCCGAGGCGCTGTGGAGCACGACGCTCGCGCCGAGCGACAGCATCACGGAGGCCAGGTCGCCGGCTGGGTCGGCGTGCGCGATCGAGCCGCCGATCGTGCCCATGTTCCGCACGAGCGGGTCGGCGATCTGCGGCGCCGCGGCGGCGATCGTCGGGTAGCGCGACCGGATCAGCTCGGAGGACGCGAGGGTCGCGTGGCGGACCAGCGCGCCGATCCGCAGCATGCCGTCGCGTTCTTCGAGCCCGTCGAGCCCGGGCACCCGGTTCACGTCGACGAGGTGCTCCGGGTACGCGAAGCGGAGCTTCATCATCGGGATCAGGCTCTGGCCGCCGGCGAGGACCTTCGCCTCGTCGCCGTAGGTGCCGAGCAGCGACAGGGCCTCGTCCAGCGTTCCCGCCCGGTGGTACTCGAACCGTGAGGGCAGCATCGCTCTCCTTCCTTACGCGGCCGACCGGTGGAGGGTTCGTCCTGGGCGCGAGCGGGATCCGACGGGCGCGGCCGCCCGGATGCGGACATCGGTTCGACCTACCGGATCCATCGAGCTCCCCGTGGCCGCCCGCCGGGGCGGCGCGAGGCGCCGATTATGGGTCGGTGGAGCGCGGTGGGCAAATCGGACCGGAGAGGTCTCGTTCGGAGCTTACCCTTGCTCAGGCGCGGGGACGGAGCTCGAGGTCCTCCCCGTTGACCCGCACGTCGAACACGGGGACGGGCTGGGTGGCCGGGGGACGGACGACGCGGCCGTCCTCGAGCCGGAAGACGCTGCCGTGCGCGGGACACGTCACCGTCGCTTCGGAGCCAGACAGGCGGACCAGGCCGGCGTCGAGCGGCGCGCCCTGGTGCGTGCACCGGGCGCCGACGGCGAAGAGCCGCTCGTCGGCCCGGTACAGGAGGACGGCGACCCCGTCCAGGTTCGCTCGAGTTGGCCGTCCCTCGGGGAGCTCGTCGAGGGCCATCACGCGGATCCAGCCGTCCTCGGTCATCGGCGCATCGTAGCGGGACCGCGTCAGCCGCGCCCGGCGCTCGCGAGGACGTGCCGAGCGCGCGCGAGCGCGTGGGTCACGTCGGCGTCTGGCACCACCTGGCGGGTGTGGATCTCGAACCAGGGTCCCGGCTCGTCCATCCACCGCGCCGCGGTGCGTTCGGGCGCCCAGGTCGACCCGAACCGCCGCCAGCCGACCAGGTCCACCCGCCAGTCGACCTTCGGGGAGCCCACACCCTTGTGCCGCGGGATCTCGAACACGCTGGGGAACCCGGTCGCGGCGTCGAACCGCACGGTCCCGGTCTGGACGCCCTCCTTGAACGGCACGTGGAGGATCGCGGTGTCGGCATCGACCGGGTCCCAGGTGAAGCCGAGTCGCGACCACGAGCGTGGCAGCGCCAGCGACTCGAGGATGAGCGTGTGGAACGCCCCCTCGTCGACCTCGTCGCCGACGACGGGCGCGCCCACCGCCTTCGTGAAGCCCCGTCCGTCGACGAACGCGTCCAGTCCGTGCAGGATCGTGACCGGACCGAGCCGAACCCGGATCTCCATGACCCGGTCGGATCCCGGGATCAGCGACACGCGGGTCCCCATGGGGAGCCACGGCAGCCGCCCGAAGCGGAGCCGGCCCGTAGCGTCCACGACCAGCGTCGCGGGCTCGGGGGCATCCCCGAGGTACGCGACCTCGAGGAGCCGTCGGACCGGCGCCGGCAGGTCGGGACGGTCCATGCTCATCGGCGCCACCCTCGGAAGTGAGAAACCGCCGGGGCCCGAGGGCTCCAGCGGTCTCTCACGGCGCACTCTAGGGGCTACGCGCGAGGGCCGTCAAGCCGAAGCCGGCCTTTTGTCACACTTTGTCCCGAGCGGCGGTCAGTCGAGCAGGACGCAACGCCGCGAGATCGTGCCGTGCTCGAAGCCCTCGACGGGAAACCGGGCCTCGGCGCCCCGCGCCGCGCCCGCGGCGACGAGGATCGGGCGGTAGTGCTCGGCGCTCGGGTGGGACAGGAGCGGGTCGGGCGCCGCCTCGCCCCAGGACTCGAGGGCACCTGCGTCGCGGCGGTCGAGTGCGGTGGCCACCCAGGCGTCGAACGCGCGCGCGTAGGCGGGGGGCTCGGGATCCTCGGCAAGGTTCGCGTGCCGGAGGTCGTGCACGAGGTTGCCGGTCGCCAGGATGAAGACCCCCTCGTCCCGGAGCGGTGACAGCTCGGCGCCGAGCTCGACCAGCGCCCGCTCGGTCATCTGCATCGGCATCGAGAGCTGGAGCACCGGCACGTCGGCCTGCGGGAAGAGGTGGACGAGCGGACACCACGCGCCGTGGTCGATGGGCCGGTCGGCGCGCGCGACCGGGAGATGCGGGGCGAGCAGCGCCTCGACGCGGTCGGCGAGGGCCGGCGCTCCCGGG
>DASTPT010000105.1:0-6868 GCA_035762085.1 Actinomycetota bacterium
GAGCGCGCGGGGTTCGAGGTCCGCGACGTGCACCCGAGCCACTACGGTCGGATGTGCCCGATCGAGACGCCGGAGGGCCCGAACATCGGCCTGATCGGGACGATGTCGTCCTACGGCCGGATCAACGAGTTCGGGTTCATCGAGACCCCGTACCGGCGCGTGGTGAACGGCAGGGCCACCGACAAGATCGACTACCTGTCCGCCGACGAGGAGGACCGGTTCGTCATCGCGCAGGCGAACGAGCCGCTCAACACCAAGACCGGCGCGTTCGAGAACAAGGAGGTCCTGGTCCGGCGCAAGGGCGGCGAGGTGGACTCGGTCAGCCCGTCCGAGGTCGACTACATGGACGTCAGCCCGAAGCAGCTGATCTCGGTCGGCGCCGCGCTGATCCCGTTCCTCGAGCACGACGACGCGAACCGGGCCCTGATGGGCGCGAACATGCAGCGCCAGGCGGTGCCGCTCCTGCGCTCGGAGGCCCCGATCGTGGGCACCGGCGTCGAGTTCCGGGCGGCCGTGGACGCCGGCGACGTCGTGATCGCCGAGGAGCCCGGGGTCGTCGAGGACGTCGCGGCCGACCAGGTCGTGGTCCGCGAGCGCGGCGGCGACCTGCGCACCTACAAGCTGCAGAAGTTCCACCGCAGCAACCAGGGCACCTCGATGAACCAGAAGCCGCTGGTCTCCGAGGGCGACAAGGTCGTCCGCAACCAGGTGATCGCCGACGGCCCCTCGACCGAGTCCGGCGAGCTCGCGCTCGGCCGGAACCTGGTCGTGGCGTACATGCCGTGGGAGGGCCACAACTACGAGGACGCGATCATCATCAGCGAGCGCCTCGTGAAGAACGACGTGCTGACCTCGATCCACATCGAGGAGCACGAGGTGGACGCACGGGACACGAAGCTCGGCGCCGAGGAGATCACGCGGGACATCCCGAACGTCTCCGAGGAGATCCTGAAGGACCTCGACGAGCGCGGGATCGTGCGGATCGGGGCCGAGGTCAACCCCGGCGACTACCTGGTCGGCAAGGTCACCCCGAAGGGCGAGACCGAGCTCACGCCCGAGGAGCGCCTGCTCCGCGCGATCTTCGGCGAGAAGGCGCGCGAGGTCCGCGACACGTCCCTGAAGGTGCCGCACGGCGAGCAGGGCAAGGTGATCGGGGTCCGCGTGTTCAGCCGCGACGAGGGCGACGAGCTCCCGCCGGGCGTGAACCAGCTGGTCCGCGTGTACGTGGCCCAGAAGCGGAAGATCTCCGACGGCGACAAGCTGGCCGGCCGCCACGGGAACAAGGGCGTCATCTCGACGATCCTGCCCGAGGAGGACATGCCGTTCCTGCAGGACGGGACGCCGGTCGACATCATCCTGAACCCGCTCGGCGTGCCGAGCCGGATGAACCTCGGGCAGGTGCTCGAGGCGCACCTCGGGTGGGCGAGCCTCGTCGGGTTCAGCAAGGACGGCGAGGACCACGAGGGCCCGGTCTACGTGGCCACGCCGGTGTTCGACGGCGCCCGCGAGAACGAGATCCTCGAGGCGATCCGCAGCGCGCGCCCGAACAAGGACGGCGTGAAGCTCGTCGACGAGGTCGGCAAGGCCGTGCTGTTCGACGGCCGCTCCGGCGAGCCGTACGAGGAGCCGGTCACGGTCGGGGTCGCCTACATCCTGAAGCTCCTGCACCTGGTGGACGACAAGATCCACGCCAGGTCCACGGGGCCGTACTCGATGATCACGCAGCAGCCGCTCGGCGGGAAGGCCCAGTTCGGGGGCCAGCGCTTCGGCGAGATGGAGGTCTGGGCGCTCGAGGCCTACGGGGCCGCGTTCGCCCTCCAGGAGCTGCTCACGATCAAGTCCGACGACGTGCTCGGCCGCGTGAAGGTCTACGAGGCCATCGTCAAGGGCGAGAACATCCCCGAGCCCGGCATCCCGGAGTCCTTCAAGGTCCTGATCAAGGAGATGCAGTCCCTGTGCCTGAACGTCGAGGTGCGCTCGGCTGAGGGCGAGGAGATCGAGCTGAAGGAGACCGACGAGGACGTGTTCCGGGCCGCCGAGGAGCTCGGCATCGACCTTTCCCGCCGTGAACCGGCCGGGGCCGACTTCGAGTAAAGGGGAGGGAGACACCTAGGTGCTCGACGTCAACTACTTCGACGAGATCCGGATCGGCCTCGCGACCGCGGACCAGATCCGCGCCTGGTCCAACGGCGAGGTCAAGAAGCCGGAGACGATCAACTACCGGACGCTGAAGCCGGAGAAGGACGGCCTGTTCTGCGAACGGATCTTCGGACCCACGCGGGACTGGGAGTGCCACTGCGGCAAGTACAAGCGCGTCCGCTTCAAGGGCATCATCTGCGAGCGGTGCGGGGTCGAGATCACCCGCAGCAAGGTCCGCCGCGACCGGATGGGCCACATCGAGCTGGCCGCGCCGGTCACGCACATCTGGTACTTCAAGGGCGTCCCGAGCCGCCTCGGCTACCTGCTGGACATCGCCCCGAAGGACCTCGAGCGGATCATCTACTTCGCCGCGTACGTGGTCACGCGCGTGGACTCGGACCGTCGCCACAAGGACCTCCCCGAGATCGAGACCCAGATCGAGGAGGAGAAGCGCGACCTCGAGATCGAGCGCGACGACGACATCAAGGCCCGGCTGAACGAGCTGGAGGAGCGGCTGCGCGAGCTCGAGACCGAGGGCGCGAAGGGCGCCCAGCTCTCGGCCGCCCGCCGCGAGGCCCAGCGCGAGATCGAGCGGTTCACCGAGGCCGCGGCGCGCGAGACCCAGCACCTGGACGACGTGCTGACCGCGTTCAAGGCCCTGACCGTCAAGCAGCTCGTGGCCGACGACGCCGTGTACCGGTCGCTGCGCGAGCGGTTCGGCGACTACTTCGACGGCGGCATGGGCGCCGAGTCGATCAAGCGCCTGCTCGGCGACCTCAAGCTGGAGGAGGAGGCGGAGTCCCTCCGCGACCTGATCGAGAACGGCAAGGGCACCCGCCGGCTGAAGGCGATCAAGCGCCTGAAGGTCGTGCAGAACTTCGTCGACGGCACGAACTCGCCGCTCGGCATGGTGCTCGACGCCGTCCCGGTCATCCCGCCCGACCTGCGCCCGATGGTGCAGCTCGACGGCGGCCGGTTCGCGACGAGCGACCTGAACGACCTGTACCGCCGGGTGATCAACCGGAACAACCGGCTGAAGCGGCTCCTGGACCTCCAGGCGCCCGAGATCATCGTGAACAACGAGAAGCGGATGCTCCAGGAGGCCGTCGACGCGCTGTTCGACAACGGCCGCCGGGGTCGTCCGGTCACGGGGCCGGGGAACCGGCCGCTGAAGTCGCTGTCCGACATGCTGAAGGGCAAGCAGGGGCGGTTCCGCCAGAACCTGCTCGGCAAGCGCGTGGACTACTCGGGCCGCTCGGTCATCGTGGTCGGCCCGGAGCTGCGGCTGCACCAGTGCGGGCTGCCGAAGCAGATGGCGCTCGAGCTGTTCAAGCCGTTCGTGATGAAGCGGCTCGTGGACCAGGGCCTCGCGCAGAACATCAAGAGCGCGAAGCGGATGGTCGAGCGCGCCCGCCCGCAGGTCTGGGACGTGCTCGAGGAGGTCATCCAGGAGCACCCGGTGCTGCTGAACCGGGCGCCGACGCTCCACCGCCTGGGGATCCAGGCGTTCGAGCCGGTGCTCGTCGAGGGCAAGGCGATCCAGATCCACCCGCTCGTCTGCACGGCGTTCAACGCGGACTTCGACGGCGACCAGATGGCCGTCCACGTCCCGCTGTCGGCCGAGGCGCAGGCCGAGGCGCGGATCCTGATGCTCTCGACGAACAACATCCTGTCGCCGGCGCACGGCCGCCCGATCGCGGTGCCGACGCAGGACATGGTGCTCGGGATCTACTACCTGACGCTCGACCCCGAGATGCCGGGCAAGGACGAGGACATCCCGCGGTTCTCCTCGGTCTCCGAGGTCCTGATGGCGCTCGACCACAAGCGGGTCCGGCTCCACACCGTGATCAAGGTGCGGCTGCCGGGCAAGAAGCTGCCGGCCGAGATGCTTCCCGAGACCGTGGACGCCACGGACGACGGCGTGCGGGTGCCGGTGGTCACGACGACCGTCGGCCGCGTGATCCTGAACCAGGCGTTCCCCGACGACCTCGAGTTCGTGAACCGGCCGCTCATGAAGAGCGACGTCGGCAAGCTGGTCGACGAGTGCGTGCACGCGTACGACCGCGGCACGGTCGAGCAGATCCTGGACAACCTGAAGAACCTGGGGTTCCACTACGCGACGCGCGCCGGTGTGACGCTCGGCGTCGAGGACGTGACCACGCCCGAGGACAAGGCCAAGATCCTGGACGGCCACGAGAAGGAGGCCGCGAAGATCGAGGGCCAGTACCGCAAGGGCATCATCACGGACGACGAGCGGCGCCAGGAGCTCATCGCGATCTGGACGCAGGCCACGGACGACGTGAAGGACGCGATGGAGGCCCAGTTCGGGAAGACCAACCCGATCTACATGATGGCCAACTCGGGCGCGCGGGGGAACATCGCGCAGATCCGGCAGATCGCCGGCATGCGCGGCCTGGTGGCGAACCCGCGCGGCGAGATCATCCCGCGGCCGATCAAGTCGAACTTCCGCGAGGGGCTGTCCGTGCTCGAGTACTTCATCTCCACGCACGGCGCCCGCAAGGGGCTGGCCGACACGGCCCTGCGGACCGCCGACTCGGGGTACCTGACCCGGCGTCTGGTGGACGTGGCGCAGGAGCTCATCGTGCGCGAGGAGGACTGCGGGAGCGACCGCTCGATCCCGGTGCCGGTGACCTACGAGACGCCCCGCGGGGGGCGCGAGGCCAACGCGCACCTGGACACGTCGCTGTTCGGCCGCGTGCTGGCCGAGGACGTGAAGGTGGGCCGGACGAAGGTCGCGTCGCGCGGCGAGGCGGTCGACGACCAGCTGGGCGAGCGTCTCGTCGAGGCCGGCGTGGACGTCGTTCGGGCGCGCTCGGCCACCACATGCGAGGCCGAGTACGGCGTGTGCCGGATGTGCTACGGCTGGTCGCTCGCGTCCGGTCGGCTCGTGGACATCGGCGAGTCGGTCGGCATCGTGGCCGCCCAGTCGATCGGCGAGCCGGGCACGCAGCTCACGATGCGGACGTTCCACACCGGCGGCGTCGCCGGCGAGGACATCACGCACGGTCTGCCGCGGGTCCAGGAGCTGTTCGAGGCCCGGCGCCCGAAGGGCGAGGCCCAGATCACCGAGCTCCCCGGCACCGTGGAGATCGAGGACGACGAGGAGAAGAAGGTCCGCCGGATCACGGTGACCTCCGAGGACGGGGACCAGGTGCAGTACGCGGTCTCGTTCCGGGCGCGCCTGACCGTGAGCGACGGGGACACCGTCGAGGTCGGCCAGCAGCTCACCGAGGGCTCGGTGAACCCGCACGAGAAGCTGCGCGTCGAGGGGATCCAGGCGCTCCAGGCCCACCTGGTGGAGGAGGTCCAGCAGGTGTACCGCTCGCAGGGCGTGACGATCCACGACAAGCACATCGAGCTGATCGTGCGGCAGATGCTGCGCAAGGTGCAGATCATCGAGCCGAACGACACCGAGCTGCTCCCGGGCGACCTGGTGGACCGGCGCCGGTTCGAGGACATGAACCGGGAGACGGTCGAGAACGGCGGCCAGCCGGCCACCGCCCGGCCGCAGCTGCTCGGGATCACGAAGGCGTCGCTGGCCACGGACTCGTGGCTGTCGGCGGCGTCGTTCCAGGAGACCACGCGGGTGCTGACCGAGGCCGCGATCGGGGCCAGGTCGGACTCGCTGCTCGGGCTCAAGGAGAACGTGATCATCGGCAAGCTGATCCCGGCGGGCACGGGCATGAGCCGCTACCGCAACGTGCAGGTCCGGATCAAGCCCGAGGCGATCCCCGAGTACTGGCTGGCCCGCCAGCGCGAGATCGCGGAGGCGGCCGAGATGGAGGGGGCGGAGCCCGCCCTCGCGGCCGGCCGTATCACGCGCGAGGAGGCCGAGCAGATGCTGGGCGGGGGGTCGTTCTCGCCCGAGGAGTGAGGTGGCGGGGCCGGCCGCCCTGGGCCGGCCCCCTCACCACCACCGTTCCACCCGAGGGACGAGCGCGTCCTCCAACACCCTGAGGCCTCTGCCGAGCGCGCGCCGATCGTCCTTCTCGAGCCGTTCGATCGTGAGGAAGATCCCCTCGAGCGCCGGTCGCGCGAGGGCCAGCCGCTTCCTCCCCGCCTCGGTGAGGACCACGGGTCGCATGAACCCGTCGAACGGCTGACGCTCGGCGAGGTCGCCGAGCTCGAGCTGCTTGATGAGGCGATGGGCGGCCTGCCGTGTGATGCGGAGCTGGCGCGCGATCTCGCCGCCGTGGATCGTCGGGCGGGCGTCGAGGAGCTCCATGACCTCGACCTGCGCGTACGAGACGGCCAGCCCGTGCACGGAGCGGTCGAGGTCGAGGGTCAGCATGTGGCCGACGCGGCGCAGGCGCGCGAGCAGGTGGGCGGTGGCGGGGGGTGGCGGGAAGTCCTCGAGCGCGCGGAGGACGTCTTCGTGCGTGATCTCCACCCGCGGCATCCAACCATGCGGTACCGACACCGCCGGCGCGGGCCCAGGGCCGTGGGCGGCGGGTCGATCCGTGCGATACGGGCTCATCGGATCGGGTTCACCCATTGACGGGTCTGCCGTTCCACCGCCGCACGCAAGTCGTCAACCCCGCACCATGGTGAGTCGTTGTCGCCTAGGACGCTCTCCGCGTCCGTCCCCTCGGAATCCGGTGCGCCCTACCGTCCGAACGGCGATCGCGCGCGACACCCACGCCCGCCCGGCGGCACCTCGGGGGGCTGGGCGACACCCTCGCGCGCCCGGGGGCACCGCCGTGCGTCT
>DASTPT010000106.1:0-37834 GCA_035762085.1 Actinomycetota bacterium
GCCGGTCACGAGGGATCTGTTCCCGCTCGAGCAGCACGTGCCCTCGAAGGTGATCGACCGCGACTCGACGCGTGGCTGGCTGCAGTCCGGAGGGCTCGACACCTGGGCCCGCGCGAAGGAACGGACGGCCGCGCTGCTCGAAGCGTACGAGCGTCCCGAGCTCGACCCGGCAGACGAGGCCGAGCTCCGCGGCGTGGTCGAGCGCGCTGCGAAGGACGCCGGCATCGACGCGGTTCCCCGGCTCGACTGAGACCCGGCGGCGCCGGTCGGGCGCCGCCGCGCCTGTCGTGGATACTGGGCGGCGCATGGAGCAGGACGCCGAGCTCGTCGAGGAGGCCGCGGAGGCCGCCCGAGGACCGAGCGCCGCCGAACGCGCCCGCGACCAGCGGGTGATCCTCGGCAACACCGGCCAGAACGTCCTCGGCTTGGCGATCGGCGCCCTGGCGACCTTCGCCGCGCAGGTGATCATGACGCGGCGGCTCGGCGACGACGGCTTCGGCGTCGTCACGCTCACCACGCAGTTCGCGTTCATCGCGGCGGCGGCCACCCGGTTCGGCATGGACGTCGCGAACGTGCGGTTGGTCGCGATCCTCGTCGGGCGGACCGAGGCGGCGCGTTCGCGTGGCCTGGTGCGGCGCTCGGCCGCGATCGCGCTCGGGGTGTCGTTGCCGCTCGCCGGGCTCACGTTCGCGATCGCCCCATGGCTCGCCGAGCGGTTCTCGGGGCTTCCGGATGTCGCCGGGCCGGCGTTCCGCTGGGCGGCGGTGACGATCCCGGTCGCGGCGCTCGCGTTCACGTACATGGGTGCCACGCGAGGGCTGAAGATCATGCGGTACACGCTGTACTCGCAGTGGACCGCGCAGCCGATCGGGTGGATCGTCCTCACGCTCGGGCTCTGGGCGGCGCTGGAGACGACGCCCGGCTGGGCCTCGGCCGCGTTCGGCGCTTCGTGGGCGCTCGCGCTGCTCATCGCCTGGTACGGGTGGGAGAAGGAGCAGCGCCGGTTCCAGCCCGCACCACCGAGCGCCGGGATCCCCGAAGAGCGCACGGGCGCGCTCTTGCGGTTCGGCGCGCTCCGGGCCCCGGGGACGTTGTTCAGCCAGCTCATCTTCTGGACCGACTTCTTCGTGCTCTCGGCCCTGATGAGCTCCCTCGGTCGCGAGGGCGCTGCTCAGGTAGGCGTCTACGGCGCGGTGCTTCGCGCCGGGCAGTCGCTCTTCCTGTTCCTCACGAGCGTGTCGCTGACGTTCAGTCCGTTCGTTGCGGACCTCCACCACCGCGGCGAGCGTGAGCACCTGAACTCGCTCTACAAGCAGGTCACGCGGTGGACGCTCGCCGCCACGATCCCCGTGCTGTTGGTCCTGGCCGTGCTCCCGGAGCAGGTCCTGCGGATCTTCGGCCCCGAGTTCACCGGCGGTGACGCCGCGCTTCGGATCCTCATCGTCGGGATGATCGTGCCGGTGATGGTCGGCACCGTGGGGTTCATCCTCATCATGGCCGGCCGGACCGGGTGGGACCTGCTCGTGTACGTCGGCGGGTTCGCGATCGACATCGGTCTGGCCGTCCTGCTGGCACGCCCCGAGGCGCTCGGGATCCGAGGGGCCGCGATCGCTCAGGCCGCCACGCTCACGTTCAGCGCCGTGGCCCGACTGCTGCTGGTCCGCAGGTTCCTCCGGATATGGCCGTTCGACCGCGACTACGTACGGCTGGTCGTGCCCACGCTCGCCGGGGCGGGCGCCATGATGGCCGCCCACGTCGCGCTGCCGGAGGCCAGATGGCTCGTGAACCTCCTTGGCTCGTTCGCCCTCGGCGGGCTCGTGTACGGGGCGACGCTGCTGGCGTGGGGACTTCCGGCGGCGGAGCGGCGGGCGGCGTTCCGACTCGCCGGCAGGGCGCTGGGCCGCTCGTCCGTGCGAGCTCGCGCTCGGGTTCGGGTGCGTCCGCTCGCCGAGGGAGACCGGGAGCACGCGCGGCAGCTCCTGCTCGACCGCTGGGGCTCGCCGCGGATGGCCGCCCACGGCGCCCTGTACGAGCCGGCGACGCTCGACGGGTTCGTCGCGGAGGATCCCGAGACGGGCGAGCTGCTTGGGCTCCTCACGTATCACCTGACCGACGACGCCTGCGAGATCGTGACGATCGACGCGCTCGTCGAGGCCCGCGGCGTGGGGACGGCGCTCGTCGAGGCCGCCGCCGCGCTCGGCCGAGCCCGACTGTGGGCGATCACGACGAACGACAACGTCCGTGCCCTCGAGTGGTACCGGCGGCGAGGGTTTAGGATCGTGGCTGTCCACCAGGGCGCGGTGGACCGCGCCCGCGAGACCCTGAAGCCCGAGATCCCGCTCACGGCGTCGGACGGCACCCCGATCCGGGACGAGATCGAGCTCGAGCGCCGCTCCTGAGCGGTCCCGGCAGTCCCGGGACCATCGGACCCACCACGCGGACCGGCCGCTCTGCCTGGGTGCCAGGTGGGCACGCACGGTGGCTCGCTCGAGCGCATCCTGCCGCGCGTGCACATCGAGGGCGAGGGCGCCCTCCCGGTGCCGATCCCCACCGAGCCGATCCGGACCACCGAGTTCTCGCACAACGGCAAGCGCAAGCCCGGCGTTCGGGGCTGACCCAGCGCGTCGTCGCCGCGTCAGCCCTCGGAAGGTCCGAGCGACCGGCCGAGCTCGAGCCCGAGCCCGTGCGCGTGCCCGAGGCGGTGGCCGTCTGAGTCGCTAGCGGAGCTCGATCAGGCGGAGGGCGGTCGAGACGGCGTCGGCGGGCGTGTCCGCGCGTACGACCGCATCGACCGGCTCTCCGCCCTTCGAGAGCTCCCACGTCCCGAGGCCGACCACCGGCTTGCCCATCTTGAGGGCCAGCGCGATCTCGGACAGCGTGCCGAACTCGCCGGCGACGGCGATGACCGCGTCGGCGGTGCGCACGACGATCGCGTTGCGCGCCTCGCCCATGCCGGTCGCGACGACCGTGGTGAGGTAGGGGTTCGCCCCGGCGCGGGTCTCCGTCGGCAGGACGCCGACCGACCGGCCGCCGGCCTTCGCGCAGCCGCTCGCCGCGGCCTCCATGAGCCCGCCGAGGCCGCCGCAGACCAGCACCGCGCCCTCCTCCGCGATCAGTCGGCCGACCTCCTCGCCCAGCGCGTGCTCCGCCGGCGTCGCCGCCGATGGCCCGACGACGGCGATGTACACGTCCCTGCTCATCCCCATGACACCCCGAGCATCGCAGAAAGCAGCGCGACCGCTCCGGTCTTGTCGAGCGGCTCGTTCCCGTTGCCGCACTTCGGCGACTGCACGCACGAGGGGCAGCCGTGCGTGCACGGACACTCGTGGACCGTCTCGAACGTCGCACGCAGCCACCGGTCGGCGTCGCGGAAGCCGCGCTCCGCGATGCCGGCGCCGCCCGCGTAGCCGTCGTACACGAAGATCGCGGCCGAGCCCGTGTCGGGGTGATACGCGGTCGAGACGCCGCCGACGTCCCAACGGTCGCACGTGGCGACGAGAGGCAGCAGGCCGATCACCGCGTGCTCGGCGGCGTGCGCCGCGCCGGGCAGGTCGGCCGGCGCGATCGCTGCGCGGTCGATCGTCGCCTGTGGGATCGCCCACCAGACGCCCCGGGTCTCGAGGCGCTGGGGCGGGAGCGCGAGCGGGACGACGTCGAGGATCTCGCCGGTGGCGACGAGCTTACGAGCGAACCCGACGACCTGGTTCGACACGTGCACCGTCCCGTAGGCCATCGGGACACCCCCGGCGGTGGCCCGGCGCTCGAGGACCCCCTCCACGTCGATGTCGGTGGTATCGCGCGACTGCGTGTAGAAGTCGGGGTCGGTCGCCGTCACGGCCGCGACGCCGGCCGTCAGGTCGAGCTCGGCCACCTCGAACTGCTCCCCTTGATGCAGGTAGATCGCGCCCGGGTGCACCTGCTGGTACGCGCGCGACTCGTCGACCGTGCCCAGGAGCTCTCCCGAGTCCTGGATCACGATCGCGAACGTGCGCCCCCCCGTGCTCCGCACGTCCACCGCCCGGTGCGGCGACGCGCGGCCGACGTGATGGAGCAGGTCCCGTCGCCGCTTCAGCTCGCCCGCCTGGGTCAGCTGCTCCACCGTGGCCTCGGAGCCCGGCCAGAACCGCGCGAGCTCCTCGTCGGACAGCGGCTGTTCCCTTGCGGCGCAGGCCAGATGCGGACCCAGGACGAACGGGTTCGACGGGTCTACGACCGCCGCCTCCGCGGGCTTGTCGAACAGGTCGGCGGGGTGCGTGACGAGGTACTGGTCGAGCGGGTCGTCCTGCGCGACCAGCACCGCCAGCGAGGCGGCATCGCGTCGCCCGGCGCGCCCGGCCTGCTGCCACATCGAGGCGCGAGTGCCCGGGTAGCCCACGAGCACCGCGGCATCGAGCGAGCCGATGTCGATCCCGAGCTCGAGCGCGCTCGTCGATGCCACGGCGAGGAGCTCGTCGTCGACGAGCCGTCGTTCCAGCTCTCGGCGGTCCTCCGCCAGGTAGCCGGCGCGGTACGACTTCACGCGGTCGCGGAGGCCGCCGGGGAGCTCCCGGCGCGTGAACTCCGCGAGCAGCTCGGCCGCGCGCCGCGAGCGCGCGAAGCCGATTGACTTCACCCCCTCCTCGGCGAGCCGGGCCATCAGTGTCGACGCCTCGGTCAGCGCGCCGCGGCGCGCGCCCGACTCCTCGTCGATCACCGGCGGGTTCCAGAGCGCGAAGACCTTCTCGCCGGAGGGTGAGGCGTCGGCGGTCACGGCCTCGAACGGCACGCCGACCAGCCGCTCCGCGAGCTCGGCCGGGTTGCCGACGGTCGCGCTCGCGAGCACGAACCGCGGGTCGCCGCCGTAACGGGCCACGAGCCGGCGGAGTCGCCGGAGGATGTGCGCCACGTGCGAGCCGAACACGCCCCGGCAGACGTGCGCCTCGTCCACCACCACGATCGACAGCCGCAGGAAGAAGTCGGCCCACCGCGCGTGATCCGGCAGGATCGAGGCGTGGAGCATGTCGGGGTTCGTCATCACCAGGTTCGCGTTCCGTCGGATCAGCGGCCGGTCCGCTCGCGGCGTGTCGCCGTCGTAGACCGCGGCCTTCAGCTGCGGGAGCTTCAGCTCCCGGACGGCGCGGAGCTGGTCCCGCGCGAGCGCCTTCGTCGGGAACAGGAACAGGGCGGTGGCCTTGGCGCGCTCGAGCGCGTCCGCCGCGAACGCCAGGTCGTACACGAGCGTCTTGCCGCTCGCCGTGCCGGTGGCCACCATCACGTCGCGGCCGGACCGGATCAGGTCGAGCGCCTCGCGCTGGTGCGGGTACAGCCCGGTCACGCCGAGCAGCGACAAGCGGTCGGCCACGACCGAGGGCAGGTCGTCGGGGAACGGCTCGATCGTCGGACGTCGAGCGGGGATCTCGCGGACGTGGACGAGGGACCCCTCGGGGGCGACGGACTCGAGGAACGCGCGGGGATCCACCCGGCCGATGCTACCGGGCGCCCGCCGGCTACCTCCCGACGGCCTCGGCGCGCTCGGCGTCGTTCAAGGTCGCGTACGGGGTCCTGAGCCCGTCCCGCAGCAGCGGGACGATCCGGTGCCGCTCTCGGGCGAAGATGACCAGTCCGAGGGCAAGGTAGGCGGCACCGACGGCGATCCGCTCGAACCCCGCGGCGGACTCCGGGACGATCGCGCCGATGATGAACTGCGCCCAGAACAGGCCGAACAACAGGAGTGCCTCCCGCACCGAGATCGAGAGCGTCACCAGCACCGCGAGCGCGAAGAACGACTGCGCGGCGGTGAGGAACAGCTCCTCCCGCTGGTGCGGGTCGATCGGCAGCCCGGAGATGCCACCCGACGCGATCGCGAACACGATCGGGAGCGTGCCGACGAGCAGCGTCCACTGGTTCACCTTCGAGGACACGAGCGTCCCCAGGCCGGCGTTCGTGTTGAGCCGCCATGCGTAGAGCCCGGCGATCAACAGCTCGGGTGCTTCGGACGCGAGCGGTGCGAGCCACTGGACGAGCAGGAACTCGCTGATCCCGAACTCTTGGCCCGTCGCGACGAGGGCCTCGGCGAACGGCTCGGCGCACGCGAGGATCACGCCCGCCGCGAACACGAACATCAGCACGACCGAGAGCCGGCGGCGGGGCGTCGAGAACGTGCCGATCAGGCGGGCCGGCCCGACGAGGTGCGGCTCCTCGGCCGGCGCGCGACTGATCCGCCACGTGTACGCCGCGAAGATGCTCACCAGGATCAGCGAGTCGACGAGCGTGATCGTGTGCTTCAGCGGCAGGGTGAGCGAGTACAGCGTCGCGATGGCCAGGAACGAGACCTCGACCGAGTGCGAGCGCTCGAGCCGCACGTCGTCGATCCGCCCCTCGGGCCGGTCCTTCGAACGCCAGTAGGCGATGAACACGACGAGCGACCACCCGATGCCGATCAGCAGCCGGTTCGCGCCGGTCATGTTCGCGAGCGCGAGCGAGCACGCGTCCTCGCCCGCGGCGCCCGGCGGGTGGCACGACGCGCCGTAGGCCTCGACGGCGTTGCCGCCCTTCCACGCGAACACCATGTCGACGGCGTACTCGGGCAGAACGGCGATGAACGCGAGCACCGCGATCGCCAGCCCCGCCGAGATGTCGAGCTGGGCGACCTCGGCGGCCCACGACAGCATGAACGCCGCACCGACGATCGCGATGCCGAACAGCACGGCCTGGGCCGCGTCCGGGAGATCGGGGTGCAAGAACCGCAGCAGCAGCCCGGGGACCGTCACGCCGAGGGCGATGCCGACGCCGAGCCCCTGACGTCCGGGATGGACGTCGCGGAGGTCCTCGAGCTGCGTGGTCACGGGCGGACCCTAGCAGAGCCCCCGGAGCCGCGGAGGCTACTCGCCGGCGGGCAGGAGCTGGGCGTTCGGGCTGGGTGGGATGTTCTTCTTCCCCAGGATGCCGTCCGGCTCCAGGTCCTTCGCGATCGCCTGCAGCGTCGTCTGGTTGAGGTTCACGATCGACGTGCCGCCGGCCATCCCGTTGCTCCCGGGGAGCACGACGTTCACGACCTTCTTCGGGTTCAGCGTCGACGCCGTGAACGCCAGGCTGACGACCTGCTCGAGCGGGACCTCGGTGCGCATGTTGCGCAGCCCCGCCGAGAGCCAGTCCAGGAGCCGGCTCGGGTCCTTGCCGAACTCCTTGCGGAACTGCGCGAGCGCCGCGAGCATCAGGCGCCCCTGGTTCTCGGAGCGGCCGAAGTCGCCCTGCGGGAGCGCGTGCCTGGCTCGCGCGTACGCCAGGGCGTCGCGCCCGGTGAGCCGCTGCCGGCCGGCGTCGACCTTCGCGTGGGCGAACGTGTCGTAGACCTCGAACGGCACGTCCATCGACAGGCCGCCGATGTCGTTGATCATCGCCTCGAAGCCCTCGAACCAGGTCAGCGCCCAGTAATCGATCGTCACGCCCATCAGGTCCTCGACCGTGCTCACCACCAGCTGCGGGCCGCCGGCCGTCATCGCGGCGTTGATCTTGTTCGTGCCGTAGCCCGGGATCGGGACCCACGAGTCGCGCGGGAAGCCGACGATCGTGGCCTTCGCCTTCTCCGGGTTGATCGAGACCAGGTGGATCGAGTCGGCGCGCTGGCCGGTGATCGCCTCCCCGGGCCGCGCGTCGCTGCCGAGCACGAGGATGTGGATCGGCGTGGAGCCGTCGAGCGTCGGCACGTACCCGGCGTGCGCCTGCTCCAGCTGGAAGACGGGCGTGGCGGCGGCCGGTGAGACCCGCGGTGAGGCGCCGAGCGCGGAGCCGAGGACCCAGGTGACGAGCAGGGTCGCGACGAGCGCGACGCGGTGCCGGGACGCGGGCCGAGATCGTGGTTGGGTCAAATCGCCGGTCAGGCTACAGGCCGGCCAGCCCGGGCAACAACACCGCGAGCTGACCCACGGGCCGGTCGCTGCGGGGCGTGCCGCTCCTGCAGGACCAACGGCGGGTTCGGCCGCGGCTAGGAGCCGGAGGCGGAGGGCGACCCCGAGGCCGGCGGCGCGGGCGGCTGGGCTTCGTGATCGGCGCGAGCGACGTCGAAGGCCGTGACCAGCCACGAACCGGGGTCGTCGAAGAAGAGGTCGCCTTCGCTCACGATCATCGTGTAGCCCCCGTCGCTCCGCGTTCCGAGGGCCGAGAACTTGACCGTCACGACCACCTGGCCGACCTCGCCGTCGGGATCGAACAGCACCTTGTAGTCGAGGACGCCACGGTCGGGGGCGACCTCGTCGTAGACGTCGCCGGCGCCGGCGCCGAGCGTGAGGGTCTCGATGCTCGCCTCGGCCGTGGGCCGAGCGTCGTCGCTGAAGCGTTCGAGGACTTCCGCGTAGTCGCCATCGGTCCAGTTGCCCGGGTCGAGGAAGGCGTTCGTGAACAGCTCGTCCACGACGGGCGTCAGCTCGCGCTCGACCGCCTCGGCCTGCTGCGTGAGCGCGGCCTCGTCCGCGGTGTCGCTCGTCGCCAACGCGCGGACCTTGCGGACCTGGAAGTCGAACGCCGGCGCCTCGCCGGGACCGTCGTCGCCGACGAAGGGGATCCCGCCGCCGTCGCCTCGCGTCAGCATCACGACCAACAGGACCACGGCAGCGGCCACGACGACGACCGGGATGACGATGACGGCGGGGGAGCGCTTCTTGCGGTGTCCGGAGCGTCGCGTCGGGTCGGCCTGGACGGCGGGGGGTCGTGTGTCGGTCAAGGCGCCGAGAGGGTAACGGCCCGTGGGCGGCCCAACAACCGGGCCGGTCATCGGTTCCCGGTAGGATGACGGCTCCAACGGAGGTGTGCCGGGAAGCCTGGTCGGCGACGAGGGAGCGATGGCGAACGACGCCGCCGGCCCCCCGGGCCCCGCGCCCGACGTCCGGCAGCCGTGGTCCAGGTCCGAACGGCGCTTGCCCCGCGTCGTCCTCCAGCCCCTGCAGTCGTTCCTGCACACCGAGGCCGCTGGGGGCGTCCTCCTGCTCGCCGCCACGGCCGTCGCCCTCGTGTGGGCGAACTCGCCCTGGGAGGGCTCGTACGATCGCCTGTGGGAGACCGAGCTCACGATTGGGCTCGGCCGGTGGCACCTGACCCACGACCTGGCCCACTGGGTGAGCGATGGTCTCATGACGCTGTTCTTCCTGGTGGTCGGGCTCGAGATCAAGCGCGAGGTGGTCACCGGCGAGCTGCGCGACCCGCGGGCCGCGGCGGTCCCCGTCCTCGCCGCCCTCGGTGGCATGGTCGTCCCGGCGCTCCTGTTCCTCGCGGTCGCCGCGGGGAGCGAAGGCGGGGACGGGTGGGGCATCCCGATGGCCACCGACATCGCCTTCGCGCTCGGGATCCTCACGCTCGTGGCGCGCTCGGCGCCAGCCAGCCTGAAGCCGTTCCTCCTCACGCTCGCGATCGTGGACGACATCGGCGCGATCCTGGTGATCGCGATCTTCTACTCGGGGGGTGTGAGCGTCGAGCCGCTCCTGATCGCCCTCGGCACGTGCGCTGCGATCGTGCTCCTGCAGCGGATCCACATCCGTGCCGCCGCCGTCTACGTGGTCCTCGGCGTGATCCTGTGGGTGGCGATCTCCGAGTCGGGCGTCCACCCGACGATCGCGGGGGTGGTGCTCGGGCTCCTGACCCCGTCCGTACCGTTCCAACGCCCCGAGACGGTCAGCGAGGAGGCCCACCGTGTCGCGGATGAGACCGTGGACGACCCGGACCCTCCCGACGTGGACGCGGCGTACTGGCTGTACCTGGCCGGGCTGTCGCGGGAGGCCGTCTCGCCGCTCGCACGCGTCGAGTCGATCCTGCACCCGTGGGTGAGCTTCGTGATCGTGCCGTTGTTCGCGCTCGCGAACGCGGGGGTCGATCTGTCCGTCGGAGCGTTGTCGGACGCCGCGACGTCGACGGTCGCGCTCGGCATCGTCCTCGGGCTCGTCGTCGGCAAGCCGCTCGGGATCGCGCTCGCGACGGCGCTCGCCGTGCGATCCAGGCTCGGCCCGCTGCCCGCCGGCGCCCGGTGGCGGGATGTGGTGGGCGTCGGCGCCGTCGCGGGGATCGGGTTCACGATCTCGCTGCTGATCACGGACCTCGCGTTCGAGGGCTCTCCGATCCTGGAGCCGGCGAAGGCGGGGATCCTGGCGGCGTCGGTGCTGGCCGGCGTCGTCGGCGCGACGATCCTCACCGGTCGGCGTGAGACCCGGGCCGGAGGCGCAGAGTAGGCTCGCGAGCGGAGCCCGTGCGCACGGAGGTGGTTCCGATGAGGGCTCGGAACATCGTGGGTCGGCACCACACCGTTGCCGCGGACGCTCCGGCGTCCGAGGCCGCCGCCGTCCTGTCGCGGCTCGACGTGCGCGCGGTGCTCGTGGTCGACGCACGGGGGGATCTGGCCGGCGTACTCTCGGACAGCCGGCTGCTCGCGGCGCTGCTGCCTGACTACGTGGAGGAGGACGCGGCGCTCGCGCGGGTGATCGAGGAGGACGCCGTCGACCTCCTGCATCGCCGCCTCGACGGCCGCACCGTGATGGACCTGCTCGACGCTGATGAGGCCCCCCGCCCACTCGTGGACGGCGACGCACGCCTACTCGACGTCGCCGCGATGATGGTCCGGACCGGCCTGTCGCTCGTCGGGGTCCAGGACGACGGTCGGCTGATCGGCGGGATCTCGATCGACGACCTGCTGACGTATCTGCTCCGCGGTCGATGAACGACGTCCTGGCGGTCCTGATCTTCGTCGGGGCCTACGTGTTCATCGCGACCGAGTGGGTCCACCGCGTGGTCGTCGCGCTCGCCGGGGCCGGGCTGATGCTGCTGTTCCGGATCGTCGACGCCTCGGACGCGTTCAGCTCGGAGGAATACGGCATCGACTGGAACGTGATCTTCCTGCTGTTCGGGATGATGGTGATCGTCGGCGTGCTCCGGTACACAGGCCTGTTCGAGTACCTCGCGATCTGGTCGGCGAAGAAGGCGAGGGGTCGCCCGTACCGGGTGCTCGCGCTGCTGATCGTCATCACCGGTGCTGCCTCGGCGCTCCTCGACAACGTCACGACCGTGCTGCTCGTCGCGCCGGTCACGATCTTGATCTGCGAGCGCCTCGGGGTCCCGCCGGTTCCCTTCCTGATCGCCGAGGCGCTCGCCTCGAACATCGGCGGGATGGCGACCCTCGTGGGCGACCCGCCGAACATCATCATCGCGAGCGAGTCGGGCCTGTCCTACACCGACTTCCTCGTGAACCTCGGGCCGCTCGTGCTGATCCTGTTGGTCGTCTACATCGGGATGGCACGCTGGCAGTTCCGCGGCTCGCTCGAGTTCCACCCCGATCGCGTCAGCGAGGTCATGAGCTTGGACGAGCGCGAGGCCCTCGTCCGCGGGCCGCTGCTCCCCAGGGCCATCGCGGTTCTCGCGGTGGTGACGGTCGGGTTCCTGCTCCAGGAGGTGACCGGGTACGACCCGTCGGTGGTCGCGCTGCTTGGGGCCGGCGTGCTCCTGCTGGTCGCCCGCACGGACCCGACGGTCTACCTGGCCGAGGTCGAGTGGCACACGCTCGTCTTCTTCATGGGGCTGTTCATCATGGTCGGGGCGCTCGTGAAGGTCGGCGTGATCGGGGCACTCGCCGAGCGCGCGATCGACCTGGTCGACGGCCACCTCTTCCTCGCGGTGGTGCTCCTGCTGGTGCTGTCGGGCGTGCTGTCGGGCCTGGTGGACAACATCCCGTACGTCGCGACGATGGCGCCGCTCGTCGCACAGCTCGCGGACTCGTTCCCGGGCGAGGCGGTGGTGCTCTGGTGGGCGCTCGCGATCGGAGCGGACCTGGGGGGCAACGCCACCTCGATCGGCGCGAGCGCGAACGTCGTCGTGCTCGGGCTGTCCGAGCGCGCCGGCCACCCGATCCGGTTCGTCGAGTGGCTCCGATACGGCGTGCCGGTCACGGCGGTCACGCTCGCCGTGTCGCTCGTCTACCTGTGGGTCCGGTACTTCGCGCTCGACTGACCTGCGGATGCCTTCCCGCAGGTCACGCACGGTGCGTTCTTCCTATACTGCCCCGGGTCCCGGGCTCCTGACGGGGCCTCCGACGACGAGTCCGCTTCCCCGAACGCCCGACGAGGAGGTTCCACGTGTTCGGCATCCTGGCCCAGGAAGGCGGCCCGATCGACGCCGTCTTCGGCAGTTTCGAGGACAACGCGCTGTGGGTGATCCTCGCGATCAGCCTGCTCGCGCTGGTGTTCGCCTACTACCTCGTCCGCGAGGTGCTCTCCGCGCCCGAGGGCACGCCAAAGATGCGCGAGATCGCCGCCGCGATCCAGGTGGGGGCGAAGGCGTACCTCAGCCGGCAGTTCCGGACGGTCGGGATCTTCCTCGGCCTGCTGACCGTCGTGCTGTTCTTCGCGCTCCCCGTATCCGATCAGGCCGTCCACGGCGACATGTTCATCCGGGTGGGGCGCTCGCTCGCGTTCATCCTCGGTGCCGGGTTCTCGGCGATCACGGGGTACACGGGGATGTGGCTCGCGGTCCGCGCGAACGTCCGGACGGCGAACGCCGCGCGCGAGTCCGGCCTGCGGCGAGCGCTGAAGATCGCGTTCCGCGCCGGAGGCGTCGCCGGGATGTTCACCGTCGGGCTCGGCCTGTTCGGCGCCACGGTGATCCTGCTGGTCTACAAGTCGGACGCGACGAGCGTCCTGGTCGGGTTCGGGTTCGGCGGCGCGCTCCTCGCGATGTTCATGCGGGTGGGCGGCGGCATCTTCACGAAGGCGGCCGACGTGGGCGCCGACCTGGTCGGCAAGGTCGAGCAGGGGATCCCCGAGGACGACCCGCGGAACGCCGCGACGATCGCCGACAACGTGGGTGACAACGTCGGCGACTGCGCCGGGATGGCCGCCGACCTGTTCGAGTCCTACGAGGTGACGCTCGTCGCCTCGCTGATCCTCGGCGCGGCCGCGTACGCGGACTCCGACGTCGGCGCGATCGCCGGCGTGATGTTCCCGCTGTTCGTCCGCGCGGTCGGCGTCATCACGTCGATCATCGGGATCCTCGCGGTCACGCCGCGGAGCGAGGACGAGCACGGGATGAAGGCGATCAACCGCGGGTTCTTCATCTCGGCCGCGATCTCGGCCGCGGTCGTGTTCGTGATCGCCGGGGTCTACATGGAGGACTACCGACCGGGCGTCGCGGTCCTGTTCGGCCTGGTCCTCGCGAGCGTGATCCAGGTCCTCACGCAGTACTTCACCGACACGAAGTACAAGCCGGTGCAGGAGATCGCCGAGGCCACGCAGACGGGACCGGCGACGACGATCCTGTCGGGCTTCTCGGTCGGGCTCGAGTCCACGGTGTGGGCGATCCTCGTGATCGCCGCCGCGGTGTCCGGCGCGTTCCTGCTCGGGGACACGACGGCCGAGGCGTTGTACTTCATCTCGCTGACCGGGATGGGGATGCTCACGACGGTGGGCGTCATCGTCTCGATGGACACGTACGGTCCGGTCTCGGACAACGCGCAGGGCATCGCCGAGATGTCCGGCGAGTTCGAGGGACGGCCCGCGCAGGTGCTCCGCGGGTTGGACGCCGTCGGCAACTCGACGAAGGCCATCACGAAGGGGATGGCGATCGCGACGGCGGTCATCGCCGCCACGTCGCTGTTCGGCTCGTTCGAGGAGGCGCTCAAGGAGGCGGGCTACGACTTCCTCGGGATCCGCGTCGACCAGCCGGACGTGCTCGTCGGCCTGTTGATCGGCGGCTCGGTGGCGTTCCTGTTCTCCTCGCTCGCCATCCGAGCGGTCGGGCGGGCGGCGGCGCAGGTCGTCGTCGAGGTCCGGAGCCAGTTCCGGAACCACCCCGGCATCATGACGTACGAGGAGAAGCCGGACTACGCGCGCGTCGTCGACATCTGCACGAAGACCTCGCTGCGCGAGCTCATGACCCCCGGCCTGCTCGCGGTGCTGTCACCGATCATCGTCGGGTTCATCTTCGGCGCCGAGGCGCTCGGGGCGTTCCTGGCCGGGGCGATCCTCACCGGCCAGCTGCTGGCCGTGATGCTCTCGAACTCGGGCGGCGCCTGGGACAACGCGAAGAAGTTCATCGAGGAGGGGCACTACGGTGGGAAGGGCTCGGACCAGCACAAGGCCGCGGTCATCGGTGACACCGTCGGCGACCCGTTCAAGGACACGGCCGGCCCGGCGCTCAACCCGCTCATCAAGGTGATGAACCTGGTCGCGCTCCTCCTCGCCCCGCTCGTCGTCGACTGGAGCGACGATGACGTCGTGCGGATCGCCGTGGGCGTCGTCGCGGCGCTGGTCGTGGCGGGCGCCGTCTGGGTCTCGAAGTCGCGCAAGCGCGAGTCGATGGTCCAGGAGCTCGAGTCCGAGATGACGGCCTCGCCCTGAGGCCGGTCCGGCAGGCTCGTCCATGGGGCTCCTCGACGGCGTTCGACGCTTCCTCCACCGGATGGCGGAGAGCGACGAGCAGCGCCTGCAGGACGAGATCCAGGCGTGGGCCTCGGCCATCCCCGGCACCTCACCGATCGCCGAGGCCCCGACCCGAACGCCCGTGAAGATCGCGGGCGTCGTGCGGCGGATCACCGTGCACCCGGAGCACGGGCTCGAGGCGCTCGAGGCGCTGCTCGCCGACGGCACCGGCGAGATGTCGGTGCTGTGGATGGGACGGCGGTCGATCCCCGGGCTGACCCTGGGAACGCGGGTGGTCGTCGAGGGCGTCGTCGGGGAGCAGCGGCAGGGGCGCCGGATGGTGAACCCGAGCTTCGAGTTCAGCGCCTGAGACCTAGACCGAACGGACGGGTCAAGTTCGGGCCGGCGGCGCGCCGATAGCAACAGCATGAAACTGCTGCGCACCACCATGATGGCGCTGGCGGCGCTCATCGTCGCCGGCACCGTGGCGTCGGCCGCCACGTCGTTCGACGAGGTCCCAGACCCCGAGCCCACCGTCTCGCCGAGCCCGTCCGTCGAGCCCACCGTCTCGCCCTCTCCGGAGCCCGAGCCGGTGCTCGAGCCGGTGCTGGAGGACGAGGAGGGCGAGGAGTCCGTGGAGGGCAAGACCGCCGACTTCTCGGCGTGCGAGGGGCTCACGGGGCTCGAGAACGCGATCTGCCGGCACGAGGCGCTCCTCGAGGTGAAGCCCGACCACCAGGGGCTCATGAACGCCCTGGACCACCTCTACGCCAACCAGGAGAAGCAGGCGGAGAAGTGGGCGGAGAAGCACGGCGAGGACCTCGGCACCACCGAGGGCGAGACGTCATCGTGCCCGGGCAAGAGCTGTGAGCCGCACGGGAACGGCAACGGCAACGGCCACGGCAACGGTCGCTGATCGACCGATCGGGCACACCGCGGCGTGCGGGGCGTTCGCTAGATCGCCCCGACGCTGCCGCCCTCGGGCGACGGCGTGCCGCCGGGCATCCCCTCGCCGACGATCGCCAGACGGAGCTGTGGCTCGGCGTCGGCCGAGGACAGCGCGAGCACCTCGTCGCCAGCGCTGATCACGGTCTCGGGCTGCGGGATCACCACGTGGCCCTCGCGGAGGACGGCGACGATCGCCGCGTCCGTCGGGAGGCGGAACTCGTAGAGCGGGCGCCCGGCGTTCGGCGAGCCGTCGGGGATCGTGACCTCGACGAGCGCGATCCGCCCGCCCTCCAGGCGCAGCAGCCGCACGAGGTCGCCGACGGTCACGGCCTCCTCCACGAGCGCCGTCATCAGGTGTGGGATCGAGACGGCCTGGTCCACGCCCCACTGCTCGCTGAACATCCACTCGTTCTTCGGGTGGTTCACGCGCGCGAGGACCCGCGGCACGCCGAACTCCTGCTTCGACAGGAGCGAGATCACCAGGTTGTCCTCGTCGTCGCCGGTCGCGGCCACGACGACGTCGGCGGTGCGGAGGTCCGCCTTCTCGAGCACCCAGGGCTCGCACGCGTCGCCGAGGATGAACTCGACGTTCGGCGCCCACTCGGCCGCGATCTCGAGGTGCCGCGGCTCCTGCTCGACGAGGACGACGTCGTGGCCCCGCGCCTTGAGGTCCCCGGCGAGGTGCCTGCCGACCGCGCCGGCTCCGGCGATCACGATGCGCATCAGTGATCCCCCAACGGGGTCATGAGCTCGTCGAGGAGCTCGAGCGCGTCCTTGTGGACGACCATGTGCACGGTGTCGCCGTCCTTGAACGTGCTCGACGGAACGGGGATGAACCCAGACCCGCCTCGGTCGACGCCGGCGACGCGCACCTTCCCCTCCGCCTCGAGCTCCGAGACGGACTTGCCCACCAGGTGCGAGGGCACGGCCAGCCGCATCCGGAACAGGTCGCCGGCCGCCAGGCTCTCGCGGATCTCCTCCCGAGGGTGCGTGAGCATGAGGATCATCTGCTTCACGCCCCAGCGCGTCGTCGAGACCGTGGGGATGTTGAGCCGCTCGTAGATGTCGGCCCGGTACGGATCGTAGATCCGCGCGATGACCATCGGCACCCGGTAATGCTCGCGGGCGACCCGGGCCGAGACGATGTTCGAGTTGTCGCCGCTCGACACCGCGAGGAAGGCGTTGGCCTCCTCGATCCCGGCATCCTCGAGGACGTTGCGGTCGAAGCCGAAGCCGACGAAGGTCTTGGCCCGGAAGTCGGGCGGGAGGCGGTCGAACGCGCTCGCGTTCTTGTCGATCACGGACACGTCGTGTCCGGCCTTCGCGAGCTCCTGGGTGAGCAGGATGCCCACCCGGCCGCAGCCCATGATGACGACCTTCATCGGTGGGCCAGCCTACTACCGGGCGCCTGCCGGCACGCGCCCGCTCGGCCCGGCGGGGCGGGGCTTGCGGAAGAAATACGGGACCACGGCGACGTCCACGTGCTCGTAGGGGTTGAGCGCCGTCAGGATCCTGTGGCTCGTCCGGTCGTGGAGCAGCCGGCCGCGCAGCTGCGCGTGCTCCCGGCGCGCCATGACGACGGTGACCTCGCGGCGGCGTCCGCAGAGGTCGGCCACGTACCGCTCGAGCGAGCGCGCGACGTCGCGATCCCAGCACTCGATCACGTCGAGCTGGACCGGGACGCGCAGCTCCATCCACCTGCGGATCAGCGCCTCCTGGTTCACCCGGTCGACGGCCGCGTGCACGGCCCAGACGTCGTCGGCGCCGAGCGACAACGCGTATCGGATCGCCCGGAGCGTTGCTCGGTCTGCACGGTCGACGAGCACGACCACCTCGTGCGCGAACCGGGGGGTCAGGCGGAGCCGGGCCCGCCCATCGCGAACGTCGCTGATCGGATGCCCCGGCCCGGGGTGATCGCGGACGAACGTGATCCGCGCGTGGACGTACGGGAGCAGAGCCTTGGCCAGACGAGCGCTCGCCCGCCAGCGGCGCAGACGCTCGCGCGAGCGCATCTCGGTCGGACTCGGGACGATCACGTTGACCTCGGCTCCGAGCGGCAGCGCAGCGATGTAGCCGGCGATCGCGCTCGCGGGCTCGCCGTTGCCGTGGACGACGTGGAGCGGGATGTCATGGACGAGGTCCGTCCACACGCGCTCGAGCGTCTCGGTCGCCTCGGGGTCGCGCTCGAGGTGGACCGCCCTGATCTCGGCGTTCCGGATCGTCTTCGCGTACTGGAGCGCGTGGACCGTCTTCCGGTCCAGGGCATCGACGAGCACGACGGAGATCGGCGGTCCCCGACGAGACTGGTCGAACGCGGTCAGCTCGTCGTCCAGCTCCGAGCGCTCCCGCTCGTATCGGCGGTTCAGCCGAACGAGGGCGATCACCATGATCGGCACGAAGACCATCACCGCCCAGGCGCCGTGCGAGAACTTCGTCACCGCCACCACGATCGCGACGATCCCCGTAGTCAGCGCCCCGACGGCGTTGATGGCCAGCCCGTGCCGCCAGCCTCGCTCGCGGATCCGGAGGTGGCGACGCGCCATGCCGGCCTGGGAGAGCGTGAACGACGTGAAGACCCCGATGGCGTAGAGGGGGATGAGCCGATGGACGTCGGCCTGGAAGACGATCACGAGGCCGGTCGCTGCGAGCGCGAGCCCGATGATGCCGTTCGAGAAGACCAGACGGTGCCCCCGGGTCGTGAACTGGCGGGGCATGAACGCATCGCCTGCGGCGAAGTTGGCGAGGCGCGGGAAGTCGGCGAACGAGGTGTTCGCGGCCATGATCAGGATGAGCGTCGTGGCGATCTGCAGGCACAGGAACAGCGCGTATCCGACGGATCCGCCGCCGAACACCGCACGCCCGACCTGTGAGATGACGGTCTTCGTCTCGCTCGGCACCACCTGGAGTCGGTAGGCGAGGAAGGACAGACCGAGGAACATCACACCCAGGAGCGTGCCCATCCACATCAGGGTCGTGCGCGCGTTCCTCCATTCGGGTGGCCGGAACGCCGGGATGCCGTTCGAGATCGCCTCCACCCCCGTCACGGCAGCACCACCCGAAGCGAACGCGTGGAGCACGAGGAACAGACCGATCGAGCCGGTCGCCTCGAGCGCTTCGTCCGGAACGGGAAGCGGGTCCAGCGTCCCCGTCACGGCACGGACCAGGCCGGACGCGAGCAGTACGGCCATCGTTCCGATGAAGAAGTAGGTGGGGACCGCGAACATCCGTCCCGACTCCCGCACGCCGCGCAGGTTCCCCCACGCGATGAACCAGATGAACAGGACCGAGAGCGCGACGCGGTACGGGTACAACGAGTGGGCGGCCGACGTGATCGCCGCGACTCCGGCAGCGATCGAGACGCTGACGGTGAGCACGTAGTCGGTGAGCAGGGCGACGCCGGCAACCTGCGCGGGGATCAGCCCGAAGTTGTCCTTCGTGACGATGTACGCGCCACCGGCACTCGGGTAGGCCTTGATCGTCTGCCGGTAGGAGAACAGGAGGATCGCCAGCACCGAGAGGATGCCGAAGGTCACGGGCATGACGATCGAGAACGCCGCCATGCCGACCACCGGAACGCCGACCTTCAGGATCTCCTCTGTCGCGTACGCGACCGAGGAGAGGTTGTCCGAGGCGAACACCGCGAGTGCCGTCGGCCTTCCGAGCCGCTCGTGCTCGAGGCTCGCGGTGGGAAGCGCCGAGCCGAGGACCAGGCGTTTCAGGCCGTACCGGAGTCCTCGCGGGCGCACGTGCTCGGCCGTCGTCGCTGCCCCGGTCCGCTCGAGTGTCGTGGCCATGTCGCCCTCCAACCGCATCCTCGGGCTGCCGGCGTAAGGAGCCCGTGAAAGCGACGGCCGTTGGCGTGAAGATCGCGTAAACGGGCTAGCGTTGAAGCGTGGCGCGGAACATCCTGCAGCCGATGCGTTCGGCGGGGCCGATCCGCGCGGTGTCGGCGGCCGCCGTCCTGCCGCTCGCGGCGACCCTGATCGGACGCGCGTTCCTGCCGAGCGGCGAGTCGGCGGCGTCGCTGTACATCCTGGCCGTCGTCGGGGCCGCGTGGCTCGGCGGGCTGTGGAGCGGGCTCGGCGCGGCCATCCTCTCGTTCCTGGGGCTCAACTACTTCTTCACGTCTCCGCGCGAAACCTTCCGCGTCGACAAGGAGGAGGATCTCGTCGCGCTCGTGGTCTTCCTCATCGTCGCCGCGGTCGTGGCGACGCTGCTCGCCCGGGCGCTCGAGGCCCGGGTCCGTGCGGCGGCGCGCGAGCGTGAAGCGCAGGTCCTCCAGTACTTCGCGACGAAGCTGCTGGCTCCCGAGCCGCTCGAGCGCCGCCTGCGGGACCTCGCCGCTGCGTTACTCGAGACGTTCGACCTCGTGCGCTGCGAGATCGACGCCGGCGCGTCGGAGATGGGAGCGCGGGCCGAGGCTTCGGCGCCGGGAACGCCCGGGCCGGTCACCTCGGTGCCGATCACGGTCGGCGCCGCCGAGCTCGGGACGTTGTCGGTGGTGCGCCGGCAGGAAGCGGGACAGCTGAGGATCGCGGACGAGGGCCTGCTCCGGTCGTGCGCCGGGCAGATCGCGGCAGCGCTCGAGCGCGCCAGGCTGGACCTCGCGGTCGAGGACGCGAGGTTGACTTCGGAGACGAGCCAGATCCGCGCCGCCCTGTTCTCCTCGGTGACGCACGACCTACGCACGCCCCTCGCGTCGATCAAGGCGAGCGTGACGAGCATCCTCGGCGACGGTGTCCACGATGCCGACCAGGAGCGAGAGCTGCTCCAGACGGTGCTCGAGGAGACCGACCGGCTCAACCGGCTCGTCGGCAACATCCTCGACCTGGCGAAGGTCCGATCCGGCGCCCTCGTCCCGGCGAAGGAGCTCGGGTCGATCGAGGACGTCCTGGAGTCGGTGCTGCACCGGCTCGAGCCGCAGCTGTCGTTCGTCCGGGTCCGGACCCTGATCCGGCCCGACCTGCCCGAGGTGATGCTGGACCCGGTGCAGATCGACCAAGTGCTCTCGAACCTGCTCGAGAACGCCGCTCGGTTCTCGCCGCCCGGCGGCGAGGTGCAGGTCGTCCTCGCGCCATGGCGCGACGGCGTGCAGATCCGGGTGAGCGACCAGGGCCCCGGCGTACCACCCGAGGACCGCGAGCGGGTGTTCGAACCCTTCTACCGGGGCGGCTCGAGCTCGGCGGGCAGCCGTGGGAGTGGCCTGGGCCTCGCGATCGTGCGGGCGATCGTGCTCGCCCACGGCGGGCGGATCCGGATCGAGGGCGCGCCATCGGGTGGCGCCTCGGTCGTGTTCGAGGTACCGAAGGACGCCCAGCCTACCCCTCAGGAGCCGACGGCATGACCCGCGTTCTGATCGTGGACGACGAGCCGCAGATCCGTCGGGCGCTGCGCACGAGCCTCCAGGCACACGGCTACGAGGTCGAGACCGCGGGGACGGGACAGGAGGGGATCGAGCGCGCGGCCGACACGTCCCCCGACGTGGTGGTCCTCGATCTCGGGCTGCCGGACATGGACGGCACCGAGGTCATCCGGCGCCTTCGGGCCTTCTCCGAGATGCCGGTGATCGTCCTGTCGGTCCGGGACCAGCAGGCGGACAAGGTGGCGTCCCTGGACGCCGGAGCAGACGACTACGTGACGAAACCGTTCGGCATGGAAGAGCTCCTGGCTCGTCTGCGTGCGGCGCTCCGTCGTTCCCATCCCGAGGAGCCGATGGCGCCCCTCCAGCGCTTCGGCGACCTCGAGGTCGACCTGGCCAAGCGACTCGTCTCGCTCGAGGGCCGACCGCTCCATCTCACGCCGACCGAGTACGCGCTGCTCGAGGCGCTCGTGATGAACCCGGGCAAGCTCCTCACCCACCAGTGGCTCCTGCGACGCGTGTGGGGTCAGGGGTACGGACGGGAGAGCCACTACCTGCGCGTGTACGTCCGGGCGCTCCGGAAGAAGCTCGGCGACGACGCGGCGGCCCCCGCGCTGATCCTCACCGAGCCCGGGGTCGGCTACCGCTGGATCGCGTCGGCGTCCTAGAATCCCGCGGATGGCCACCGGGACGAGCCGACGGACGCCACCCTCTCGAGGGCTACTGAAGCGGATCCTCGTCGGCAGGGCGCTCACCACGTACAAGCGCGAGCACCAGCTGCTCCCGAAGATCCTCGCGCTCCCGGTGTTCAGCTCGGACCCGCTGTCGTCGGTGTCGTACGCGACCGAGGAGATGATGCTCGTCCTCGCGCTCGCAGGTGTCGGAGCGCTCTCGTACATGCTGCCGATCGGGTTCGCGATCGCGCTCTTGCTCGCGGTGGTCGTGACGTCGTATCGGCAGACCGTGCGTGCCTACCCGCAGGGCGGTGGGTCGTACATCGTCAGCAAGGAGAACCTGGGGACGATCCCGGGACTCATCGCGGCCGCCGCGATCCTGACGGATTACGTGCTCACCGTGGCGGTGAGCATCACGGCCGGCACGATCGCCGTCACGTCCGCCGCCCCGGCGCTCGCCGAGCACAAAGTGCTGATCGCCGTCGGCTTCGTGGCCCTGATCACGTTGGCGAACCTCCGAGGCGTGAAGGAGGCCGGGACGCTGTTCGCGGTCCCCACGTACGGGTTCGTCGCCATGGTGTACCTGACGCTGTTCGTGGGGTTCGCGCGTTGCCTCGGGGGGTGTCCGACGGCCGCCTCTGCCGATCTCGAACTGCCGGTGGAGCACGCGATCGGCCTGTTCCTGATCCTGCGGGCCTTCTCCTCGGGCGCGACCGCGCTGACGGGCGTGGAGGCGATCGCCGACGGCGTCGGGGCCTTCCGACGGCCGCAGGCCCACAACGCGGCGACGACGCTCGCGATCATGGGCTCGATCAGCATCAGCATGTTCCTCGGGATCACCTTCCTCGCACGGTCCCTCCACGTCCGGGTGAGCGAGGAGGTCGTCGGGCCGTCCGTGCTGGCGCAGATCGGTGAAACGGTGTTCGGGAGCGGCAGCGTCGCCTTCTACGTGCTCCAGGCGTTCACCGCCGGCATCCTGGTCCTGGCGGCGAACACCGCGTACCAGGATTTCCCCCGGCTGTCGTCGATCCTCGCCCGGGATCGCTTCATGCCGTCGCAGTTCCGGAACCTCGGGGACCGTCTCGTGTTCTCGAACGGCGTGGTGGTGCTCGCGTTCCTCGCGAGCACGCTCATCTACGTATTCGATGCGAACCTCACGAGGCTGATCCAGCTCTACGTGGTCGGGGTGTTCACCGCGTTCACCCTCTCGCAGGCGGGGATGGTACGTCGATGGCTGCGCCTCCGCGAGGGCAACTGGCAACGGAGCGCGATCATCAACGGGATCGGCGCGGCCACCACAGGACTCGTGCTGGTGATCGTGACGATCACGAAGTTCACGCACGGCGCATGGATCGTGATCCTGGCGATGCCCTTCATCGTCCTGACGTTCCTCGCGATCCACCGCCACTACGCAGCGATCGTCGCGCAGCTCCGACGCGCGCGGGTCACGGTGGGGGGCGTAGGGGATAACCACGTCGTCCTGCTCGTGACCGAGTTGGACGACGCCTTGGTCGAGGCGATCGCCTTCGTCCGCTCGATCCGTCCGACGAGCGTGCGGGCCGTCCACGTGGCCAAGGGGGAGGTGCCGCTCGAGGTGCAGGAACGGTGGCGTCGCTCCGCCGTCGGAGCTCCCGACCTCGAGCCGTTACACGTGACCGATGGCGACGTGCTCGGTGCCGTCCGCGCGTACATGCGCGGGATCCCGTGCCGCCGTCGGGACTTCATCACGGTCGTCGTGCCGGAGATCGTCCGGGAGGGTGGGGTCGCCTCGTACGTCCTGCGTCAGCGCGCGCTCGTCCGGCTGAAGGCCGGTCTCTTGCGCGAGCGCAACATCGTCGTCGCGGACGTCCCTGTCGGCACGGGCGTCAAGGTGCCGGTCGGAGAGGGGGGTCGGGCGCTCCTGCCGACGAGGACGGTGGCACTCGTGTTCGTCTCCGGCGTGCACGACGCAACCGTCCGCGCCGTGAACTACGCGCAGTCACTCGGCGCGGCCGAGACCCGAGCCGTCTACTTCGACATGGACCCCGACCAGGAGCCTCAGGTCGAGGTCGAGTGGGCGACCAGCGGGCTGCGGATCCCGCTCGACATCGCCGAGGCTCCGTTCCGCGACCTCACGGGACCGATGCTGAACGAGGTGCGTCGCTTCACGCAGCGCCCCGACACGCTCGTGATGGTCGTGATCCCCGAGCTCGTCCTCACGAAGTGGCGGCACCTGCTCCTGCACAACCAGAACGCGCTGTTCGTGAAGCGCCTGATGCTCTTCGAGCCGCAGGTCGTGCTCGCCTCCGTCCCGTTCTCGCTGGATCTCAAATGATGGACCGGCGGACCGCGCTCGAGCTGTGTCGGAGCAAGACCCTGAAGGACACGACCGTCCGGCACCTGATCTCGGTCGAGGGCGTGATGCGGGCGCTCGCGCGTCGGTTCGGGGACGACGAGGACCTGTGGGGCCTGACCGGGCTGTTCCACGACCTCGACCAGGACGTGACCGGCGAGGACGGCGTCGGCCACGCCGAGGTCGCGGCCGGATGGCTCCGCGAGGCCGGGGTCGACGAGCGGGTGGTGAACGGCGTGCTCGCGCACGCGTACGCGGCGTACCGCACCGACCTGATGTCGCGCGCGGTGGTGCATGCAGACGCCGTCGCGGGCCTCCTCGTGGCCGCGGCTCTCGTCCGGCCGGAGCTCGCGGTCGGGATGAAGGTCTCGAGCGTGAAGAAGAAGCTCAAGGAGAGGGCCTTCGCGCCGGGCGTCGACCGGGAGGAGGTCCTCGGCGTCGAGGACGGGATCGGCCTGCCGCTCGACGAGTTCCTGGCGATCGGGATCGAGGGGCTGCAGCAGGTCGCGCCCGAGATCGGCCTCACGCCCCCGGCGTGACCAGCTCGATCGGGAGCAGCTCGACGGCGTAGGTGTCGAGCATCTCGTTCTCCACGGCGTGAACCTCGAGCGCGGTCCCCGCTGCGCTCGGCTGATCAGCGTGGCGGTCGCAGACCGGGATCAGCTCGCCGCCTCGGTCGAGCACCCGCGCCGGCACGCCGGGGAGCTCGCCGCGCCACAGGCACCACGAGCACACGAGCCGCAGGCGGGCGGGGTACGCGAACTCGGCGCGCCAGCCCTTCGTGTGCTCGATCACCCGGCCCCACATCGCGATCGTCCCGACGACCCCTGCAGACCGGCTCGCGCGGCGGAGCCGATGCGGGTCCTTCATCGCGTGGATCCCGCACGTGCAGCCGGGCTCGGGGCTCCGGTGGAACTTCGCGAGCTCGGGGTTGTAGATCATGTACTCGCGCGTGTGCGCGGCGGTACAGGTGGCGTGGATGGGGACACCGGGGTCCCAGTTGGAGCGCGGGGTCGACGGGGCGATGCGCAGAACGCCGCCCTTGGACCGGACCAGCCGCCAGGCGCGCCAGCCCTCGATGGGCTCGGTCGAGTGCTCCTTCTCGTAGGAGCCGAAGAACGCGCGGATCGCCACTCGGTCAGCGTACGCCCGTCCCATGCGAACGATGCTCGCGCGACCGGGTGGCCGCCGGGCTAGCATCGGTTCGTGCCCTACCGGTTCCGCACGATCATCGAGCCGTTCCGGATCCATTCGGTCGAGCCGCTCCGGTTCCTCAGGGAGGACGAGCGACGGGAGAAGGTCCGCGAGGCCGGCTACAACCTGTTCCGACTGCACGCCGACGACGTGCTGATCGACCTGCTGACGGACTCGGGGACCGGGGCGATGAGCCGGGACCAGTGGGCGGCGATCCAGCACGGCGACGAGTCCTACGCCGGCTCGCCCTCCTGGTACACGTTCCTCGAGGCCGTGCAGGAGCTCTTCCCGTTCCCGCACGTGATGCCCACCCACCAGGGCCGCGCGGCAGAGAAGATCCTGTTCGGCGCGATCGGCGGGCCGGGAAAGGTCGTGCCGAACAACACGCACTTCGACACGACCCGCGCGAACGTGGAGTTCACCGGCGCCGAGGCCGTGGACCTGGTGATCCCCGAGGGCCGCGAGCCCCGGACGATCCATCCCTTCAAGGGCAACATGGATCTCGACGCGCTCGAGCGTCTGCTCGTCGAGCGCGCCGGGGACGTCCCCGTCGTGTTCGTGACGATCACGAACAACTCGGGCGGCGGCCAGCCCGTGTCGCTCGAGAACCTCCGCGGCGTCCGAGCGCTGTGCGACCGCTTCGGCGTGCCGATGTTCCTCGACGCGTGCCGGTTCGCTGAGAACGCCTGGTTCATCAAGCTCCGCGAGCCCGGCCAGGCCGACCGCGCGATCCCCGACATCGTGCGCGAGATCGCCGGACTCGCGGACGGCATGACGATGAGCGCCAAGAAGGACCCGCTCGGGAACATCGGCGGCTGGCTCGCGATGCGCGACGACGCCCTGGCCGAGCGCTGCCGCAGCCTCCTGATCCTCACGGAGGGCTTCGTCACGTACGGCGGCCTGGCCGGGCGCGACCTCGAGGCGATCGCGCAGGGGCTGCGCGAGTGCGTGGACGAGCACTACCTGCGGTACCGGATCCGCTCGACCGAGTACCTGGCGGAGGCCCTCGCCGCCGCCGGCGTCCCGATCGTCGAGCCGGCGGGCGGGCACGCCGTCTACCTCGACGCTCGGGCGCTCCTGCCACACATCCGGCCGCTCGAGTACCCGGGCCAGGCGCTCGCGGTCGCGCTGTACGAGGCGGGCGGCATCCGCGGCGTCGAGATCGGCACCGTGATGTTCGGCCGGCATCCCGACGGCGCCGAGACCCCGGCCGCGATGGACCTGGTGCGCCTGGCGATCCCGCGCCGGACGTACACGCAGAGCCATGTCGACTACGTGATCGAGGTCGTCACCGCGGTGGCCGAGCGCGGCGCCGAGCTCGGTGGCTACCGGATCGTCGAGGAGCCACCGCAGCTCCGCCACTTCACGGCGCGGTTCGAGCCGCTCGGGACCGGACGGTGATCGAGGCCGCGGCCTGGGGCGCCCTCGGCGCCTCGTCGCTGCTCCTCGGCGCCGTCATCGCGTTCCGCGTCCGGCTGCGCCGACGGACGCTCGCGATGGTCATGGCGTTCGGGTCGGGCGTCCTGATCAGCGCCGTCGCCTACGAGCTCGTCGCGGAGGCCGTTCGGGTCTCGGCGAACGGCCTGGCCGTGGGGGCGGGGTTCGCCGGCGGGGCGCTCGTCTTCTTCGTGGGCGACGAGCTCATCGAGCGGCGAGCCGACGGGGGCGGCGGTGGGCTGGCGATCGTCCTCGGCGCGGTGCTCGACGGGATCCCGGAGTCGGTCGTGATCGGGATCTCGCTGATCGAGGGCGGCTCGGTGAGCGTGGCCGTGCTCGTCGCCGTGTTCCTGTCGAACGTGCCCGAGGCGATCTCGGCCTCGACGGACCTCGTGGCGGGCGGGTGGTCCCGGCGCTCGGTCGCGCTCCTGTGGTCGGTGGTCGTGCTCGCATCGGCCGTGTCGGCGCTGCTCGGCTTCGCGCTCCTCCAGGACGCCCCGGGATCGTGGGTCGCGGCGATCCAGGCATTCGCGGCGGGCGCGATCCTCACGATGCTCGCCGACGAGATGATCCCCGAGGCCTACCGGGAGGCGCGCTCGAGCACGCACCGCAAGGCCGTCGGCCTGGCGACGGCGCTCGGCTTCGCGGTCGCCGCGGCGCTCTCGTTCAACAGCTAGGGATCCGACGCCGGGTGCGAGCGGCGCTCGGCGAGCACGGCCGAGAGCTCGGCGCCGAACAGGTACAGCCCGGTCGTCAGTCGGAGCACGACGAGGATGCCCACGACGGCGCCGATCGTCCCGTAGAGCAGCGTCGCGTTCGCGATCAGGTGGTCGACGACCAGCCCGCCGAGGAGCTTGAACACCTCCCAGGCCAGCGTCATGACGAGGGCGCCCGGCACGTACCTCCTCCACGGGCCCGGCGACGGCGTGAGGGCGACGTACGAGAGGAGGAACAGCCCGAACTCGAGCGCCGCGGTGGCGGCGAACCCCAGGACTTGGACCGGGACCTCCAGGGCGCCGACGTCCTGGAGGCGCGCGATGAGCGCGGTGACCACCGGCAGGACGCCGACGATCCCCACGAGGCCGAGCGTGGTGCCGACCGCGCGCAGGACCCGGCCGGCGGCGCGCTCGGGCGGCGATCGGAAGACGACCCCGAGCGCGAGCGCGACGCGCCGTGCGAGTGCGGACGCCGTCCACAACAGGCCGAGGAAGCTGGCGACGCCGAGCGCGACGCCGCCCCTCCTCAGGTTCTCGAGCTGCTCCTCGGCGTCCTCCACGAACTCGACCGACGTGATCCGGTCGACGAGCCCGTACACCGACAGCGTGACGAGCGACAGCGCCAGGGTGGACAGGAACAGCTGGTACGCGAGCGCCGCGGCGTGGGTCGAGACGTCGTCCTCGGCGGAGCGCACCAGCACCGCGCGGACCAGCCGGACCGGCGGCCACTGCGCTAGGGTTCCCCGCATCCGCACAAGCATGACAGCGAGGAGACGGTGCCAGCGTGAACATCCGACCGGCCACGAGCGACGACGACGACTTCCTGAAGAAGATGCTCTACGAGGCCGCGGCGTGGAACCCCGACTGGCCGCGCGAGCAGGTGATCGAGGCCCTCGCGGACCCCGTACTCGAGCGCTTCCACCGTGACTGGGGGCGAGCGGGCGACCTCGGCGTGATCGCCGAGCTCGACGGCGTGCCCGTGGGCGCGGCGTGGTTCCGCCTGTTCACCGCGGACGAGCCCGGCCACGGGTTCGTGGACGAGGAGACGCCCGAGCTCGGCATCGCGGTCGAGCCGCTCCACCGTCGGAAGGGCATCGGCGAGACCCTGCTCCGCGCGCTGATCTCGGAAGCGCGTCAGCAGGGGTTCAAGGCGCTCTCGCTGTCGGTCGCCCCGCACAACCGCTCGCGGATGATGTACGAGCGGACGGGCTTCCGGAAGGTAGGCGAAGAGGGCGGGACCTGGACGATGCTGCTCGAGCTCCACTGAGCCGAGCGGCCCGGATCCTCCTCAGGCGTCCTCGCGGGCGTCCGAGGGCACGACGCCTGCGTCCGAGGGCAGGGGGCTGGCGTCCGAGGCCAGTGCGGCCTTCGCGCGCTCGGCCTCCTCGGCGCGGATCGTGCGGAGGCGGTGCCATACGAACCAGACGCCCACGATGAGGATCGCGATCGCGATGGCCCACGAGATCGGCCGCAGGATCCGCTCCACCGTCTCCCACCGCTCGCCGAGGAGGTAGCCGACCCATGTCAGCGCGATGCTCCACGGCAGGCAGCCGAGGACCGTGAACACCGTGAACTTCCAGAACCCCATGCGCACGACGCCGGCCGGCAGGCTGATGAACGTCCGGACGACCGGCAGGAGCCGGCCGAAGAACACCGCCGGCTCCCCGTAGCGCTCGAACCAGTCGTGGGCGCGATCCACCTCGTGCGGGCGGATCAGCAGGTACCTGCCCCAGCGCGCGACGAACGGACGCCCCCCGGCGTAGCCGGCCCAGTACGCGAGCCAGGAGCCGACCACGTTGCCCAGCGTCCCGGCGAGCACCACGGGCCAGAACTCCAGCTGCAGCTCGGGCGCGAGGAACGTCGCCGATACGAGGGCGCCCCCGAACACCATCGTGACCTCGCTCGGGATCGGGATGCACGCAGACTCGAGCACCATGAGGACGAAGATCGCCAGGTACCCGTAGGTGGCGACGTTGTCGATGATGAAGTGGGTCAGCCAGTCGAGCAGGGGAGGCTCCGAGCGTCGGGGGACGCGACCGAGGGTATCACCCGGCCCCGGAACTCCCTCCCCAGTTGCGTCGGAGGGGTACCCTGCGCGCGATGAGGATGCATGGGCTGGCATGGGGGGCTGGTACCCTGCGGCGCTGGAGGCCCGCCGGACGCGCGGGTTCTCGCATCCCCCCGACCTCTGGAGGCAGGCGGTAGCGTGGCGAAGACCCTGGTCGTCGTCGAGTCGCCCGCGAAGGCGAAGACGATCGAGAAATACCTGGGGCCGGACTATGCGGTCCGAGCCTCGTACGGCCACATCCGCGACCTGCCGAAGAGCGAGCTCGGCGTGGACGTCGAGCGCGGCTTCCGGGTCACGTACCAGGTCCCCGAGGACTCGAAGCGACACGTCGCCGAGCTCAAGAAGGCCCTGAAGGGATCCGAGGACCTGGTCCTCGCGACCGACTACGACCGTGAGGGAGAGGCGATTGCCTTCCACGTCGCCTCGCTCCTCGGCGTGGATCCCGAGCAGGCGAAGCGGGTCACGTTCACCGAGATCACCCGCGACGCGATCCTCGAGTCCTTCGCCCACCCGCGCGAGATCGACCTGAAGCTCTTCGACGCCCAGGAGGCCCGCCGGGTGCTCGACCGCCTGGTCGGCTACAAGATCAGCCCGATCCTGTGGCGCCGGGTCCGTCCCGGCCTGTCCGCCGGCCGTGTCCAATCGGTGGCCGTCCGGCTGATCGTCGAGCGCGAGCGCGAGATCCGGGCGTTCGTGCCGGTCGAGTACTGGAGCGTCGACGTCCGGCTCGCCCCCGACGGCGACGAGCACGCCTTCCTCGCCCGGCTCACCCGGATCCCCGACGGCAAGCTCGCGACGGCGCCCGACAAGAAGGGCATCGTGCTCTCGGCCGAGGCCGAGGCCGGGACGCACGTCGAGCGCCTGCGCCGTGCCGCGTACCGCGTGACGAACGTCGAGCGCAAGGAGCGCAAGCGCTCGCCGGCCCCGCCGTTCACCACCTCGACGCTCCAGCAGGAGGCCGCCCGGAAGCTGGGGTTCGGCGCGCGCAAGACGATGACGCTCGCCCAGCGGCTGTACGAGGGCGTCGACCTGCCCGGCGAGGGGACGGTCGGCCTCATCACGTACATCCGGACCGACTCGGTGAACCTGGCCGAGTCGGCCCTGCGCGAGATCGCCGGGTTCATCCGCACCGAGTACCCGCCCGAGTACTCGCTGGCGCAGCCGCGCCGATACCGGACGCGTTCGCGGAACGCGCAGGAGGCGCACGAGGCGATCCGGCCGACGTCCGTGCTGCGGCACCCGGCGCGCGTGGGCTCGGCGCTCGACCGTGACCAGCTGCGCCTGTACACGCTGATCTGGCAGCGGACGGTCGCCACCCAGATGGCCGAGGCGCGCTTCAACCAGGTCGGCGTGGACGTCGAGGCTCTCGTCGACGGACTCGCGTACGGGCTCCGCGCGACCGGCCAGACGCTCCTGTTCGACGGGTTCATCCGCGTCTACAGGGAGGGCCGGGACGAGGGCCCCGACGAGGACGCGGAGGCCCGCCTGCCCGAGCTCACCGTCGATCAGCTCCTGCGGATGCTCGAGGTGCTGCCCGAGCAGCACTTCACGCAGCCGCCCCCCCGGTTCACCGAGGCCTCGCTCGTGAAGACGCTCGAGGAGCTCGGGATCGGCCGGCCGTCCACCTACGCCTCGATCATCTCGACGATCCAGGACCGCGGGTACGTCCGCCTGCAGGACAAGCGCTTCTACCCGGAGGACGTCGCGGAGGTCGTGATCGACAAGCTCGTCGAGCACTTCCCCGAGATCGTGAACGTGAACTTCACCGCCAAGATGGAGGAGGAGCTCGACCAGATCGCCGAGGGCGCCACCGGGCGCGCGCGTGTGCTCGGCGAGTTCTGGGAGCCGTTCAGCGAGGACCTCCAGCGCGCCGAGGAGAAGTTCGAGCGCTACGTCGAGGAGGTCGACGAGGACTGCCCGCGCTGCATCGAGGAGGGGCGGACGCCGCCCGGCCGGCTCCAGATCCGGCTGGGGCGGTACGGGCGGTTCATCGGCTGCTCCCGCTACGCACCCGAGGACGGCGGGTGCAGGTACATCCGCAACCTGAACGGGGAGGAGCGGCCCGAGCCCGAGCTCCTCGACGAGACCTGTCCCGAGTGCGGCCGACCGCTCGCCCGCAAGGTCGGCCGGTACGGCCCGTTCGTCGGCTGCTCCGGGTACCCCGAGTGCCGGTACATCAAGAAGGAGCCCCCGAAGTCCACCGGGATCACCTGCCCGCAGTGCGGGCAGGGGCAGATCGTCGAGCGTCACACCCGCTTCGGCCTGCTGTACGGGTGTGACCGGTACCCCGACTGCGATTTTGCGGTCAACCATCCGCCCGTGGCCGACCGTCCCTGTCCCGAGTGCGGATCGCTCCTGGTCCGCCGCCCGAAGTCGTACCGTTGCTGGAACTGCGGTGCCGAGCTGGACGAGGCCTTCGAGGTCAGGAAGCACGGCGACCCTGAGGCCGAGGCAGAGGCCCGAGCGGCCAAGTCTGCGGCCCGTGCCGCCCGGGCTGCCGCGAAGAAGACGACCACGAAGAAGACGACCGCGAAGAAGAAGACGTCGACGAGGAAGAAGCCTGCCGCGAAGAAGCCCACCGCGACGAAGCGGTCGGCGCGCGCGGCTGCGGAGGGGTAGTTGTCCACGATCGCCGACGAGGTGGCGGCGCTCCGAGGCACGAAGCCAGCCACCTTCAAGGATCTCCTCACCCATCCGGCGTTCTCGAAGCTCCTCGCGGCGCAGACCATGTCGTCGCTCGGCGACTGGGTCGGCTTCGTCGCGGTTGCCGCCCTCGTGAAGCGCCTGGGCGGCGACGTCGCCGCGTACGCGGTCGCCGGCGTGATGGTCGCGCGCATGCTCCCCGCGATCCTCTTCGGCCCGATCGCGGGCGTGCTCGTCGACCGCATGGACCGCAAGCGGATGATGATGCTCGCCGATCTGAGCCGAGCCGCGCTGTACGCGACGATGCCGTTCCTCGGCAAGCTGTCGCTCATCTTCCTCGTCTCGTTCGTGATCGAGTGCTTCTCGCTGTTGTGGAGCCCGGCGCGCGATGCCAGCCTGCCCAACCTCGTCCCGCGCCGCCAGCTCGCGAACGCGAACTCGCTCGGTCTCGTCACCACCTACGGCACGTTGCCTCTGGGCGGCCTGATCTTCGCGTTCTTGGCCGGCGGCTCGGATCTGATCCCGTGGCTGAGCGACAATCCCGAGGCCCTGCCGCTCCTGCTCGACGGCGCGACGTTCCTGTTCTCAGCCTTCATGCTGAGCCGCATCAGGTTCCCCCCACCGAGCGCCCGAACCGGCGAGAAGCTCGACATGTCGCGCGTCGGCCGGGACATCGTGGATGGCCTGCGCTTCCTACGGGAGAGCACGCTCGCATCGGCCATGACGCTCGGCATCGTCGTCGCGTTCACGTCGGTGGGGGCGGTGCTCGCGATCGGGCCCCTCTTCGCGGACGACACGCTCGGGGCCGGCAACACCGGCTGGGGGATCCTCGTCACCTCGTTCGGCGTGGGCATGGCGATCGGCATGGGGCTCTCGAACAAGATGGTGGATCTCGTGGAGCGTGAGCACGTCTTCGTCTGGTCGCTGCTCGCCGCCGCGGGCACCCTGTTCGCGCTCGCGGCCATGCCGAGCATCGAGCTCGCGTCGATCCTGACCGTGATCCTCGGCGTCTTCTGTGGGTCCGCTTGGGTGAGCGGCTACGTCCTGTTGCAGGAGAACGTCGAGGACGAGTTCCGTGGGCGGACGTTCGGGGCGCTCACGGTGCTCTCGAGGCTGGGACTGTTCCTGTCGCTCGCCGCCTTCCCGGTCCTCGCGGGTATCGTTGGGTCCCGTGAGGTCTTCGTCGCGGATGAGCGCATCGATCTGTCCGGCACGCGCGTCGCGCTCTGGGTCGCGGGCGCGATGGTCGTCATCGCGACGCTGTTCACCCGTCGGGGCCTGTCCCGGTTCCGGATCAGTCGTCCGCAACCCCTCGCGCTGGTGCCGAAGCTGAAGCGGGCTCCGTCGAAGGGCGTGTTCATCGCCTTCGAAGGCGTCGAGGGCTCGGGCAAGGGCACCCAGATCCGGATGGTGAAGGAGTACCTGGAGGCCGACGGCGTGGACGTCCTCGTCACGCGGGAGCCGGGCGGCACCGTCGTCGGGGAGAAGCTGCGCGAGCTGTTGCTGGACCACGACACCGGCGCGGTCGAGGCCCGGACGGAGGCCCTGCTGTTCGCCGCCAGCCGATCGCAACACGTGACGTCCGTGATCCGGCCCGCACTGGCCGAGGGGAAGGTCGTGATCTGCGATCGCTACATCGACTCGAGCCTCGCGTACCAGGGCGGGGCGCGAGGGCTCGGCGAGCAGGACGTCCTCACGCTCAACGTGTGGGCGACGCAGGGGCTCTTCCCCGACCTCACGATCCTGCTTCACCTGGAGCCGGAGGCCGGCCTGCTCCGCTCGCTCGAGGAGCCCGACCGGATCGAGGTCGAGGGTGGCGAGTTCCACGCGAAGGTCGCCGACGCCTACCTGAAGATCGCCGAGGAGCACCCCGAGCGCTTCATCGTGATCGACGCCGACGACACGCCCGAGCGCGTGCACGAGCAGGTCGTTGAGGCGCTGAAGCGCGTGCTGAAGGAGCGGGAGGAGGACGACGACGCCGGCTGACGTTCTCGATCGCGTGCCCGGGCAGGACCAGGCGATGGCGTTCCTGCGGCAGGCGGCCGCGAGGCCACACCACGCGTACCTGCTCGCCGGTCCCGAGGGTGGGGGGAAGTCGCTCGCCGCCCGCGCCTTCGCCGCCGCGATCCTGTGCGAGCGGGGCGGATGCGGCGAGTGCCGCTCCTGCCGCCTCGCGCTCGAGGACAAGCACCCGAACGAGTTCCTCGTCGAGCCCGAGGGGCGCGACATCCACGTCGAGACGGTGAAGCAGGAGATCTGGCACCCCGCGTACCGCACGGCGCCCGAGCCCGGCCGCAAGGTCTTCGTGATCCGGGAGGCGGACCGGCTCAACCCCGCGGCGGCCGACGCGCTGCTGAAGGTGCTCGAGGAGCCGCCGGCCGACGCCGTGTTCCTGCTGCTCTCGGCGCGCCCGCACGAGCTGCCCGAGACCGTGCTCTCACGCTGCCACGTCGTGACCTTCGCGCCGCTGTCCGAGACCTTCGTGGTCCGAACGCTCACCGCCGAGGGAGCGGAGCCCGAGCGAGCCGCGCTCGCGGCGCGGCTCTCGGGCGGGAACCTCGGGCGAGCGCGGCGGCTCGCCGTCGACGACGAAGGCCTCGCGTTCCGCGAGGTGGCGCGCAAGGCGCTCGAGCGCTCGGCGGCGGGGCCGGCGGGAGCGCTCGAGGCCGCCGAGACGGTCCTCGTCGCGGCCGAGCGGTACCGCAAGGCGCTGACCGAGTCGCTGAAGGACGACCTCGCGCCGTTCCTGGACGGGTCCGGGCGGCCGGAGGAGGCGTACCGCGGCGCGGTTCGACGGCTCGAGGAGCGCCACAAGCGCCGGGTCCGGCGCGCCGAGCGCGACTACGTGGACTGGGTGCTGCTGGCGGCCGCGGCGATCCTCCGCGACCGCGTCGTCGCCGCGGTCGGAGGCGGCGACGAGCTGTTGATGAACCCGGATCTCGACCCGGCGGCGGAGCCCGTCCGGGTCTCGGCGGCGGGGGTGGGGGCGCTCGAGGAGGCGCGCGCCGCGCTCGCCGAGGAGCTGAACCTGAACGCCCGGCTCGTGCTCGAGCGGGCGTTCCTCCAGGTCGGGAGCTCCTGAGCACTCGTCGCGTCGCGCATGCGAGTCTCCGAACGCCCCCACGGGAAGTGGTGCTGGCATCACTGACGCTCGCGTGTCGGGGTGCGACGCTGGGCGCAGGAGGAGCCTTGACATGCCCGTACGCGTGCTCATCGTCGACGACCAGGAGCCGTTCCGGATGGCGGCCAGGATGGTCGTCGACGCCACCGAGGGGTTCGAGATCGTCGGCGAGGCCGAGACCGGCGAGGAGTCGGTCGACCGGGCGCGCGAGCTCGCGCCGGACCTCGTGCTGATGGACGTGAACCTGCCGGGGATCGACGGGCTCGAGGCCACGCGCCGGATCCTCGCCGAGGGCGACGGCTCGGTGGTCGTGCTGCTGCTCTCGACCTACGAGGAGGAGGAGTACGCGCCACGGGCCGCCGAGTGCGGCGCGGCCGCGTACGTCCCGAAGGCCGTCTTCGGGCCCGACCGCCTCGAGCAGGCCTGGGCGACCGCGATGAGCTGACGGGCCTCCTCCGGGACGGGCCCTCGCCACGTCCATGGGCGCGATGCTGACATCCCGGGGCTCCGCGTCCATGGGGGTACCCCGCACGCCGCCGCGTCGGAACCTCACGACCGGCGGGGTGCTGGCACCCCCGGCGCCCTGTGGTGGGGGCCGGGTCGTCCGGCGCGCTCGGCCGCCGTACCGTGGCCGCGAAGGAGGAGGCGAGCCCGATGCGGAAGATCCTGGTGGGCACCGACACGTCGGCGGCGGCGGATCTCGCGGTGCGCCAGGCGGCGCGGCTCGCCGAGATGGACGGGGCGGAGCTGCTCGTCCTGCGGGTGCGATCGAACGGCTCCGGCTCACAGCGACGTCGCCGATCCGAGGAAGCCGGCCGACCCCGGCCGCTACCTGGAGGAGATGTCCCGGCGGTTCCCGCGAGTCCGTGTCCGCGCCTGGAGCGAGGAGGGAGCGCCGGCGGAGCGGATCGTCCACGTCGCCGAAGCCGAGCGCGTGGACGCGATCGTGCTGGGGAACCGCGGGACGCGCGGCTCGTGGTGGCGGGTGCGGGACAGCGTGCCGAACATCGTGCTCCGGCACGCGCCGTGCTCGGTCTACATCGTCGACACGAGGGCGGCGCAGTGACGCTAGGCGTGCTCGCGCTCGCGCAGGAACGCGAGGACGGCCATCACGCGGCGGTGGACCTCGGGCTCCTCGGACAGCGCGAGCTTGTGGAACAGGGAGTTGATGTGCTTCTCGACGGCGCGCTCGGTGAGGAACAGCGACTTGGCGATCGCCGCGTTGTTCTTGCCCTGCGCCATCTGCTCGAGCACCTCGCGCTCGCGACCGGTGAGCTGCGCGAGCGGCGAGTGCGCCACCCGGTCCTTCGCCGACACGAGGGCCTCCACGACCCTCGCGTCCAGCACCGAGCCACCCGCCGAGACCTCGTTCAGCGCCCGAACGAGCTCACTCACGTCGGCGACCCGCTCCTTCAGCAGGTACCCGAGCCCCGCGGCCCCGTCCTTCAGGAGCTCGTAGGCGTACTCCTCCTCGGCGAACTGAGACAGGACCACGACCCCGATCTCGGGGTGCTCGCCGCGGATCTTCCGGGCGGCGTCGATGCCCTCGGTCGTGTTCGTCGGGGGCATCCGGATGTCGGTGAGGACCGCATCCGGCCGGAGCTCGTCGACGGCGAGCAGGAGCTCCTCGAAATCGGTCGCCGTCCCCACCAGGTCGACCTCGCGCGAGTTCGCGAGCAGGGCGGCCGTGCCCTCCCGGACGAGGTAGTTGTCCTCGGCGAACACGACGCGGATCACGGCGGCATGCTACACAGTCGGTCGGTGGGGGAGCCGTCGTGACGATCCGGGTCGTCCTCGGAGAGGACAACGTCCTCGTGCGCGAGGGCGTCCGAGCGCTGCTCGAGTCCTACGACGACGTCGAGGTGGTGGGCGTCGCCGCCGACGCGCCCTCGCTCCTGTCCGCCGCCTCCGAGCACGCACCGGACGTCGTCGTCACCGACATCAAGATGCCGCCGAGCTTCCAGCTCGAGGGCATCGACTGCGCGCACGCGATCCGAGCATCGCACCCGGAGACCGGCGTGGTCGTGCTCTCCTCGCACGACGACGAGGCGTACGCGATCGCGCTCCTCGGCAATGGGCAGAGCGGGCTGGCGTACCTGCTGAAGGACCGCATCGCGCAGGGAGACGAGCTCGTGCGCGCGATCCGCGAGGTGCATTCGGGTGGGAGCGTCGTGGACCCCACGATCGCGGAGCGGATCTCCGGCAGGCGCGAGACCGAGCAGGCCGACCGCGAACTCCTCGACCTCATGGCGCAGGGACTCGGCTACGAGGACATGGCGGCCAGGCTCCGCACGACGCCGGAGGCCGTCGACCGGCGGGTGACCGGGCTGTTCACGCGGATGGCGACGGGCGCGGGCGCCGGCGAGGCGAGCGCCGTCGACGGCATGAAGCGGCTCCACGCTGCGGTCGTCGCGAAACAGGCCGCGGCGTCGACGCTCTCGTCGTACGTGCCGCACCGCGTCGCCGAGCGCCTGGCCGCCGGCGACATCGTGCAGGAGGAGCTCGAGGTCACGGTGCTCTTCAGCGATATCCGCGGGTTCTCGACGATCGCCGAGCGGTTGTCGGCTCGCGAGATCGCCGACGTCGTCGGACGTCACCTCCGCGCGATGGCCGAGATCGTCGTCGAGCACGGCGGCACGATCGACAAGTTCCAGGGCGATGCGGTGATGGCGGTCTTCGGCGCGCCGGACCCGCTGCCCGACCATGCCGAGCGCGCCCTGCGCTGCGCCGTCGCGATGCAGCGGCGGCAGGCCGAGCTGAACGCGCAGGGGTGGGGCACCGACGCGATCGACGCCCTGCACGTCGGGATCGGTGTCAACACCGGACGGGTGGTCGCCGGCGCCGTCGGCGGCGGCGGCCGGCTCGAGTACACCGTGGTGGGCGACGCGGTCAACGTGGCGAGCCGCCTGCAAGCGGAGGCAGCGGGCGGGGAGATCCTGGCGAGCGCGTCGACCGTCGAGGCGGCGGACACGATCG
>DASTPT010000107.1:0-46173 GCA_035762085.1 Actinomycetota bacterium
CGATCCCGATGTCGATGACCTGGGCGTCGAAGATCCCCTGGATCCGATCGCCGATGAGGTCGTACATCGCGTGCATCTCGAGGTTCTCGGCGAGCCCTCGCTGCACGTCGGTGATCACCGCGAGCTCGGCGTTGCGCTGCCGCGTTTCCTCGAACAGCCGGGCGTTCTCGAGCGCCACGGACAGGCTCCCGGCGAGGGTCCCGAGCAGGCGGAGGTCAGCCTGACTGAACGCGCGCTCGCGCTCGAGGTTCTGGAGCGAGATCACGCCGGTGGCCCTCCCCGCGACCGCCAGCGGCACCCATATCGAGCACTTGGGGCGCTCCCCCACGAGCAGCTCGGGTTGCCTGTACTCGGCGAGGAGCTCCGGCGTGATGACGTCGAACCGGAGCGACTCTCGGGTCTCCAGCACGTGCTTGCGGAACCCGATGGGTTCCCTGGGCTCCGCGGTGAGGCGCTCGCCTCTCTCGATGGTGTACGGGAACCGGAGGAGGCCGTCGCCCTCGTCGAGGACGGAGATGCTGACGACCTGGGCCTCGAAGATGTCGCGTAGGCGATCGCCGACGAGGTCGTACATCGCCTGCATCTCGAGGTTCTCGGCGAGGCCCCGCTGGACATCGTTGATCAGCGCGAGCTCGGCGTTGCGCTGGCGGGTCTCTTCGAACAGGCGGGCGTTCTCGAGCGCCACGCTCAGGCTCCCCGCGAGCGTGGACAACAGCCGTACGTCGCCGTCGCTGAACGCGTTCTCGCGATCGAGGTTCTGCAGCGAGATCACGCCGGACGCCCGCTCGCCGACCGCGAGCGGCACGAACACCATCGACTTCGCGGGCTCGCCCTGGAGGACGGCCGGGCTCCCGAGCTCGACGACCCGTTCGGTCGCGCGCTCGTTGATCACGAGCGGCTCTCGGGACTCGAGCACGATCTTCCGCGGCCCAATCAAGGCGATCGGCTCGTCTGGGAACCGCACGCCCCGCTCGATCGTGTAGGGGAAGCGAATCAGGCCCGCATCCGAGTCGAGGACGCCGATGTCGACCACCTGTGCGTCGAAGATCTGCTGGAGCCGGTCGCCGACGAGGTCGTACATCGCCTGCATCTCGAGGTTCTCGGCCAGGCCTCGCTGGACGTCGTTGATCAACGCGAGCTCGGCGTTGCGCTGACGGGTCTCCTCGATCGCCCGCGCGCGGCTGAGGGCCGACCCGATGTGGTTGGCGACGTACGTCAGGAGCTCGAGGTCCTCCTCGGTATGCCGGACCTCCTCGCGGTAGCTCTGCACGACCATCGCCCCGACGATGCGTCCTTCCGCTCGAAGGGGGACGCCGAGCCAATCGACCCCGGCGACGCCGACACGGTCGATCTCCCCTCGCCGGATGAGGTCTTCCCACAGACCGGCGGTGAGGAACAGCGGGCGCCCGGTCCGCAGCAGGTACCCGGTGATCCCCCGGGATTGCCCGGTCCCGATCGGTTCCCAGACGTTGGGAGCCGGGATGTCTTCGTCGACCTCGTCCACGTAGTACGGCCAGTTCATCGCCTGGCGCTCGTCGTCGTACAGCGCGATGTAGAAGTTGCCCGCGTCCATGAGCTCGCCCACGATCCGGTGGATCTCCGCGTAGAACGCCTGCATGTCCTCGGCGGCGCTCGCGGTCTCGGCGATCCGGTAGAGCGCCCGCTGGACGCTCGCCGCGCGATCCCGTTCAGCCTCGGCCGCCTCGAGCTCGGCGACCCGTGCCCGGAGCGCTCGGAGCTCGTCCTCGGGCTCGGTCACGCCGATCCCTCGCCCGCGATATCGAGAGCCCACAGCGCGATGGTCGCGTTGCGCCCACGGACCTCGAACTCGCCGAGCGCCACCGCATCCGGCGGCGGCTCGCGGAGCGCGTCCCTCGTCTGCTGCGAGAACAGCACGGCGCGGTCGAGCTCCTTGGTCATCGTCTCGATCCGCGAGGCGGTGTTCGTCGTGTCGCCGATCACGGCGTAGTCCAACCGGCGCGGCGAGCCGACGCTCCCAGACATCACCGGACCCGAGTTGATCCCGATCCCCATCCGGAGCGGGTGCTCGACGCCGGTGGTGGAGAGCCAGGCGTTGAAGGTGGCGAGCTGCTCGCCGGCCATCGCGCGAGCCGCCGCGAGGGCCAGTTCGGCGTGCTCGTCGCTGGCGACGGGAGCGCCGAACGCGGCCATGATCCCGTCGCCCATGTAGTCGACGATGGTGCCGCCGTGGTCGAGCACCGCGTCGGTCATCAGCGTCAGGTACGTGTTGATGGCCTCGATGACCTCGTCCACGGGCCGACCCTCGGTGTAGCTCGTGAAGCCACGCAGGTCGCCGAACAGGACGGTCCCGGTCAGGAGCTCGGGGCGGATCCGCGCGTCGCCGTCCGTCCTGGCGAGCACCTCATCGACCATCGGCTCGGGCAGGAACCGCGTGAAGATGTCCCGGACCCGGTCGCGCTCGAGCTCGTGCAGGGCCTTACGGTCGAGCCCGGCGTTGATGCGCGCCCGCAGGATCGCGGCGTCGAACGGCTTCGGCAGGAAATCGTCCGCCCCCATCTCGAGCGCCCGGATCACGCTCGCGGTGTCGTCGAGCCCCGAGATCATGATCACGGGCAGGTGCCGAGATGCCTCGTCGGCCTTGATGCGCTCGAGCACACCGAACCCGTCGATCCCCGGCAGGACGATGTCGAGGAGGATCACGTCGGGCGGGTCCTGCGAGAGCGCCGCGAGGGCTTCTTCGCCGTCGGAGGCTGTCGTGGTGCGAAGCCCTTCGCGCGCGAGCGTGGCCGTCAGGATCCGTCGGTTGAGCGGGTCGTCGTCGACGACCAGGACGTGACCGACCCGACCATGCACGACGGCCTCACCCTCCTACCCGGGGATGAGCGCCGAGCATACCTGCTTCGGGGCGGAGCGGGTCTTCGTGGACCGTCCCAGGTCAGTGCACGGCCCACACGACGAGGGCGCCGATGATCACGACGGCAGCGAGCAGGTAGAGGAGATCTCCCTTCTTCACCTTGCCCGGCTGCATCGCGTTGAACCCCACTCATGCCCCCTCGACCGGCTCGGGCAGCCGATAGTACTCGCGCAGCTTCTCCTCCGAGAGCCAGTAGATGTGCTGGCGAACGGTCGAGGCGTACGTGAGCGCCTCAGCCTCGTCTCGGCACGCCCGGACCGACGCGTCGCGCCCGGCCGGATCCACGATGGCGACGGACCACCCGTCCTCGCCCCGGCGGACGTCCACGGCGTACCGGTTCGCCTCGATCACGCGGATCACCCCCGCGCGCTCCCGTGGCCGTGCAGCCGCTCGAGCCGCTCGACGTGCTCCCGCAACGTGGCCAGCACGGAGTCCATGTCGAGCACGAAGTCCGGCTCGAGGTCGGCGACCTTCTCGAGCGCGTTCTCGAGCGTGCTCCCCGCCTGCTCGGCGTCGCGCAGCGAGTCCACGAGCACCACGGCGTAGTCGGCCTGGAAGGGCTGGCCGTCCCACGGACACTCGCCGCCGTTGCGGAGCACCTGCTCCACCAGGAACTCCCGCCCGCACCGCCTGCACGTCCCCTTGATCTTCACGCGGTCTCCTTCTGTCCCGTCCTCGACACGATCTCGAGCAGGCGGTCCGCCAGCTCGAACGGGTCGACCGGCCTCACGAACCACGCGTCGGCGCCGGCCCACTCCGCGAGCCAGACGTCCTGGCGTCGCTCCAGCAAGATCAGGATCGCGCCCGGGTACGGCTCGGGCGCGCCGCGCAGGTCCTTCGCGAGCGAGAACGCGCCGGCGCGCGAGGCGATCTCGTCGGCGACCACGGCGTCGGGGCGCTCGCGGAATGCGATCGCCAGCCCGCGCTCCCCGTCGGCGGCCTCCAGGAACTCGAGCGGGGCGCCGAGCCGTCGCTCGATCCCCCGGACGGCGAGCGCCATCAACTCCCGCGACCCAGGATCGGGGGACACGAGCAGGACCTTCACGGCGCGCATCCTACCAACGTCCCCGTGCGCGGCAGCGGCGCCGACGCTCGGGCAGCGCATCGGGCGTCGGTATCATGGGCCCACCTGGAGCCCGACCGGAGATCATGGCCACGGCGACCTACCTCGATCACGCATCGGCGACGCCGCTCTCGGAGCAGGCCCGAGAGGCGCTGGTGGCCGCGCTCGACGCCTTCGGCGACCCGATGCGCCTGCACACGCACGGCCAGGCCGCGCGCCGCATCCTGGACGACGCCCGGGCGCAGATCGCCGAGACCCTGTGCGCGCAGCCGGACGAGATCGTGTTCACCTCGGGAGGGATGGAGTCGGTCGCTCTCGCGATCTGGGGCGGCGTCCGCCCGGTCCGCGAGATCGGCGAACGCGTCGTGACCAGTCGCGTCGAGCACCCGGCGGTCGGCGGCGTCCTCCACACCCTCGAGACCGACGGCTTCGAGTCCGTCCTCGTGCCGGTCGACGCCGACGGGCAGGTCGACCTGGATGTCTTCACGTCGGAGGTGCGTCGGCCTGGCACCCTGCTCGCCTCGATCCAGCACGCGAACCACGAGACCGGCACGATGCAGCCGATCGCCGAGGCCGCCCGGCTGTGCCGCGAGGCCGGCGTCCTGTTCCACACCGACGCGTGCCAGACCGTCGGCCGCCTGCCCGTGGACACCTCCGCACTCGAGATCGACCTCCTGTCGCTCTCGGCGCACAAGTTCGGCGGACCGGCCGGCGTCGGCGCGCTGTACGTGCGCCGCGGCGTACCCATCGCCGCCTACCCCTGCGGGGACGATCGGGAGCGGCGGCGGCGCTCCGGCATGGAGAACGTCCCCGGGGTCGCCGCGATGGCCGCGGCCCTGCGCGCCGCGATGGCCGACAGCGGCGACCAGGCGGCGCGCCAGTGGTCGCTGACCGACCGCCTCCGTCACGGTCTGGCGCAGATCCCCGGTGTCGACGTCCACGGCCACCCCACCCAGCGTGTCCCGCACCTCGTGTGCTTCTCGGTGCCCGAGGTCGACGCGGGCGTCCTGACGATGGCCCTCGACGACCGGGGGTTCCGGATCGCAGCCGGCTCGAACTGCTCGGGCGCGCCCGACGAGCCGTCGTCCGTCCTCGAGCACATGGGCGTGCCCGGACGCCCGAGCTTCCGCGTGGGCGTCGGGCGCGACACGACCGCCCACGACGTCGAGGCGCTGCTCGCGACGCTGCCCGCATTGGTCGAGGAGCTCCATCGCATCGACCGCGCCTCGGCCGAGGCGATGCAGCGGTACCTCCCCGAGGCCTGAGCGCTACTCGACGGTCCAGACGTCGCCCGAGCGCAGCAGCTTCTCGAGGCTCCCGGGGCCCAGCCGGTCGGTCGCCGACTGGAGCTGGGCCTGCATCGCCTCGCCGTAGACGGGGCGCTCGATCTCGCGGAACACGCCGATGCATGTCGGCTCGGTCGGCCCATGGCCCGCGGTGTGCGCGAGCGCGAACGCGAGCGACGGCCGTCCGTGCTCGTCGTGCGTGACGATCCGGTCCTTGAGCGTCTTCTCGACCTCGGTGATCACCAGCCGCCCGTTCTCGCCCACCGAGATGCACCGGGTCCCCTCGTCGAAGAGGATCGGCTCACCGTGCTGCAGCCGGATCTGGTTGTGGACCCCGTGCTGCCGCTCGCGGAGCATGTCGAACGCGCCGTCGTTGAAGACGTTGCAGTTCTGGTAGATCTCGACGAACGCGGCCCCGCGGTGCGCCGCCGCACGTCGGAGGATCTCGGTCAGGTGCTGGCGGTCGTTGTCGATCGTCCGGGCCACGAAGCTCGCCTCGGCGCCGAGCGCCAGGGCGATGGGGTTGAACGGATGGTCCACGGAGCCGAACGGCGTCGACTTCGTGACCTTCCCCTCCTCGCTCGTCGGCGAGTACTGTCCCTTCGTCAGCCCGTAGATCTGGTTGTTGAACATCAGGATCCGCAGGTTCACGTTCCGGCGCAGCGCGTGGATCAGGTGGTTGCCGCCGATCGAGAGCGCATCCCCGTCGCCCGTGACCACCCAGACGTTCAGGTCGGGCCTCGCGGTGGCGATGCCCGTCGCGATCGCCGGCGCGCGCCCGTGGATCGCGTGCATCCCGTAGGTGTCCATGTAGTACGTGAACCGACCCGAGCACCCGATGCCCGAGACGAACACCGTGTCGTCCGGCGCGATCCCGAGCTCGGGCATGAACGACTGGACGGTGGCGAGGATCGCGTAGTCGCCGCACCCGGGGCACCAGCGGACCTCGTTCGCACTCGTGAAGTCCTTCTTCGTCAGCGTCCCGACGGCCCCGCCGTCGCCGGTCGTCTGGTCGATCTCTGCGTCGCTCACTCGTCCATCACCCTCAGCATCTCGGTCTCGAGCTCCTCCGCGAAGATCGGGACCCCCTGCACCTTCGAGAAGGAGCGCGCGTCCACCAGGTAGCGCGCGCGGATCAGCATCGCGAGCTGGCCGGTGTTCAACTCGGGGATCAGCACCTTCGGGTACCGGCGCACGACCTCTTCCGTGTTCCGCGGGAACGGATTCAGGTGCATCAGGTGCGCCGTCGCCACCTTCCGCCCGGCGTTGCGCACGCGCCGCACCCCGGCCTGGATCGTGCCGTACGAAGACCCCCACCCGAGGACGAGCAGCTCGGCGTCGCCGTCCGGGTCGTCCACCTCGAGCGGCGGGATGTCGTCGGCGATCCGGTCGACCTTGGCCGCTCGCAGGTCCGTCATCCGCTGGTGGTTCTCGGGCTCGTAGCTGATCGCCCCGGCCTCGTTCTTCTCCAGCCCCCCCACCCGGTGGCGGAGCCCCGGCGTACCGGGGATCGCCCACGGCCGCGCGAGCTTGTCGTCCCGCAGGTACGGCATGAACTCCTGTCCCGCGTTCGGACCGGTGGCGAACGCCGGGTCGATCGTCGGCAGGTCGTCGACGTCGGGGATCCGCCACGGCTCGGACGAGTTGCCGAGGAACGTGTCCGACAGCACGATCACCGGCGTCCGATACGTGACCGCGATGCGCGCCGCCTCGATCGCCGTCTCGAAGCAGTGCGAGGGCGATCGGGCGGCGACCACCGGCATCGGCGACTCGCCGTGCCGTCCGAACAGGGCCTGGAGCAGGTCGGACTGCTCCGTCTTCGTCGGCATCCCGGTCGATGGGCCGGCGCGCTGCACGTCGACGATCAGCATCGGCAGCTCGAGCACCACCGCCAGGCCCAGGGTCTCGGCCTTCAGGTCCATCCCTGGTCCGCTCGTGCCGGTGACGCCGAGGCCGCCGGCGAACGCCGCGCCGAGCGCGATCCCGGCCGCCGCGATCTCGTCCTCCGCCTGCAGGGTGATGACGCCGAAGTTCTTGAGGCGCGACAGCTCGTGAAGGAGCTCCGACGCCGGTGTGATCGGGTAGCTCGCGTAGAACAGCTGTAGCCCGCTGCGCTCGGCCGCCGCGACCAGTCCCCACGCGAGCGCGGCCGCGCCCGCGATGTTCCGGTAGACGCCCGGCTCCGCCGGCGCCGGCTTCACCTCGAAGCGCGTCGCGAACAGCTCCGTCGTCTCGCCGAAGTTGTAGCCGGCCTTGAACGCCGCGACGTTCGCGTCGTAGAGCTGCGGCTTGTCGCCGAACTTGGCGTGGAGCCAGTTGAGGGTGACCTCGACCGGCCGCCCGTACATCCACGAGACGAGCCCGAGAGCGAACATGTTCTTCGAGCGCTCGGCCTCCTTCCGCGTGAGGCCGAGCTCCTCGACGGCGCGCACCGTGATCGAGGTCATCGGGACCAGGTACAGGTGGTAGCCGTCGAGCGACCCGTCCTGCAGCGGGTTCGACGCGTAGCCGGCCTTCTCCAGGTTCCGCTGTGTGAACGAGTCCTCGTTCACGATGATCGTGCCGCCCTTCTCGACCAGCTTCAGCTCGGCCTTCAGGGCGGCGGGGTTCATCGCGACCAGCACGTCCGGGTGGTCACCCGGCGTCATGATCTCGCGCGACGCGAACTGGATCTGGAACGCCGAGACACCGTGGACCGTCCCCGCGGGGGCCCGGATCTCGGCTGGGAAGTCCGGGAGCGTGGCCAGGTCGTTCCCGAGGACCGCCGTGGCGCTGGTGAACCGGTCTCCCGTCAGCTGCATCCCGTCACCCGAGTCGCCGGCGAACCGGATGACGACGCGTTCCTTCTCCTCTACCTGCTTGGACATCGTGTGCCGGGCGGTGCCCGGTCCGCCTCCTTCTCCCCGATCGGGATCCTCCGACCATCTAGCGTACCCGTCCGCCGCAGTGAGCAAGCGCTCCTCCCGGGTACCGTGTCGGCACGGATCTGGCAGGAGGAGAGGATGCAGACGCGCAGACTCGGATCGCAGGGCCCGGAGCTCTCGGTGGTGGGGTACGGGGCCTGGGAGGCCGGCGCCGGCAGCGAGTGGGGCGACGCCCCGCCGACCGAGCGGATCGTCGAGGCGATCCGCACCGTGCTCGAGACGGGCATCAACTGGATCGACACCGCCGAGGTCTACGGCGACGGCCGATCCGAGGAGATGGTCGCGCTCGCGATCACCGCGCATCGGGACGAGGTCCTGCTGGCGACGAAGGTCGCGCCGAAGCCGGACGGGTCCGGCTTCCGCCCCGAGCAGGTCCGTCGCGCGTGTGTCGACAGCCTCCGGCGGCTGCGGACCGGCCATCTGGACCTGTACCAGCTCCACTGGCCCGACGACTCCGGCGTGCCGCTCGAGGACACGTGGGGCGAGATGGCGGCGCTCGTGGACGAGGGGCTCGTGCGCGCGATCGGGGTCTCGAACTTCGACAGAGCGCTGATCGAGCGCTGCGAGACGATCCGCCACGTCGACTCCCTGCAGCAGGAGCTCTCGATGCTGCAGCTCGAGGACCGCGAGCTCGTCGCCTGGTGCGCGTCGAACGGGACCGGCGTGCTCTCCTACGGGCCGCTCGCGTACGGCCTGCTGACCGGGGCGATCGGCGCCGATACCCGGTTCGACGCCACGGACTTCCGCTCCGGCACGGAGGAGTGGGATTACTGGCGGAAGCTCTTCGCGCCCGGCAGGCTCGAGCGCAGCCTGGCGGTCGTGGACGCGATGCGCCCGATCGCCGATCGCCTGGGCTGCACCCTCGGCCAGCTGGCGCTGGCCTGGAACGTGCACCAGCGGGGGGTGACCGCCGCGATCGCCGGCAGCCGCAACCCCGACCACGTCCGCTCGAACGTCGAGGCGGGCGACATCCAGCTGGACGCCGCCACCCTCGAGGAGCTGGAGCGGGCGCTCGCGCTCGGCCCATCGTTCGGCTGAGATGTCGCGACGCCGTGGAGGCTGCGTCGCGACCGTCTGACGTCCGCGCGCCGACGGCTCGGCGACGCCTGAGGCATCACCCCGGGCAGGGGTCGCTACCATGTTCCGACGCGTGCGCGCCCGGCGCGCGCCCAGGGACGGTGCCCATGTACAAGCGGATCGTGCTCGCAACCGACGGTTCTCCCACGGCCGAGACCGCCGAACGCATCGGCGTGGCGCTCGCGCGGACGATGAAGGGCAAGCTCACGCTCGTCCACGCCTACGAGGACGCCGCCCGGGCCGACGGTGCCGTCTCGCGGGCGCTCGCCATCGCCGAGGCGCAGGGCGTGAAGGTCTCGCTCGTCGTCTCGAGCGACGACCCGAGCTCGGCGGTGCTGGGTGCCGCGGAGGACGCGAACGCCGAGCTGATCGTCCTCGGCAGCCGAGGGCTCCTCCACGGTGAGCAGGTCTTCGGCAGCGTCGTCCGCAAGATCGCGACCCACGCGCCGTGCGACGTGTTGCTCACGCGGGCGCGGCCCACCGCACCCAACACGGACGGCCCGCCGTACCGGCGCCTGCTCGTCGCGACCGACGGCTCGGCGACGGCGGACCGCGCGGCGCGCAAGGGGATCGCGCTCGCGAAGCGGCTGGGGGCCGAGATCTCGCTCGTGTTCGTCGGCCACCCGAAGACCGGGGAGCTCGTGCTGCAGGACACCGTCGCAACGATGGCCGACGAGGAGGACGTCGCGGTCACGACCTCGACCCGCGAGGGCGAGGCGGCGCAGGAGATCATGGCGGCGGCGACCGAGGGCGGCCACGACCTCGTCCTGGTCGGCAACCGCGGTCTCGCCGGAGCGAAGGCCGTGCTGATCGGGTCCGTCCCGCTCACCGTGGCCGAGGAGTGCGCCACCGACGTGCTGATCGCCCGCACGATCGCGCAGAGCCTGAGCGAGATCGGCCTGGGCGACGGCGGAATCGTCACGTCCGCCGACCACAAGGTGGCCGTGTACCGAGACCCGGCCGGCGTGGTCCACACCCTCTCGGCGAGCTGCACCCACATGGGATGCACGGTGAAGTGGAACCCGTCCGAGAAGACGTGGGACTGCCCGTGCCACGGGTCACGGTTCGCCCCGACCGGCGAGGTGGTCAACGGGCCGGCCGCGAAGCCGCTGCCGGCGACCGACCTCTAGTCGACGAACGGCTTGAAGATCATGAACCAGGTGACCACGGCCAGGGCCGCGAACCCGACCCACATGTTCACGATGCCGATGCGCGAGCGGAGGATCTCGTCGAGCTCCTCGTCGCTCTTGCGGGGGACGCCGCTCGGCCGCATCTCGACCGCCTCTTTCACGCGCTGGTAGTACGGCCGGGCCACGGCCGACATCTCGGCCACCACCAGCACGAGGATGATGATCGAGAGCCAGAACCAGCCGTCGTCCCACCACCCGCCCTGGATCCCCGCGATCGCGCCGAACACGGTCAGCCACCCGAGCCCCGCGTACATCCCCTGGACCGAGGAGCCCGAGAGCTGGAGCAGCGAGGCGACCCGCTCGCGGTCGCGTTCCTTCCGCAGGCGCAGCGCGACGACGATCGAGACGCCGTGGAACAGCACGAACACGACCACGCCGGCGACGTGGAGGAACTTCCACCAGTTGTAGTCGACCGTGATCGCCAGCATCAGCTCTGGAGCGACCGTTCCGAGTCGCGCAGCCGCCGAGCGACGACCGCCAGGATCTTCGCCGCCACCCCTCGCTCGTGCACGAGCATCCGGTCGAAGGCCTGCTTGAAGATCCGGATCGCGACGAGGGGCGTCGCGGCCACCACATCCGCCGTGCGCGGCCCGCCGTCCAGGAGCGAGACCTCGCCGAAGAATTCCCCGGGCCCGAGCGTGCCGACCGTTCGGCCGTGACGCTGCACCTTCGCCTCGCCCTCCACGACGACGTAGAACGTCCCTCCCGCCTGGCCCTCGCGCACGACGGCCTCGCCCTCGCGGAACGACGCGACGTCGGCGTGCTCCGCAAGCCGGCGCAGGTGCCGGCGCGACAGCCCGGCGAACAGCGGAACGTCGCCCAGCATCCGGACGTCGTCGCGCGAGAGCGGGCGATCCACGCGACGGCCCGCCATGGGCGCCCGGTCTCGAACGCCGGCCGCCGCGATCGCGCCCGGCACGACCGCCGTCAGCCCTTCGAAGACGTCATCGGCCACGCTGCCTCCTCTCGGATCGCCCGAAGCCTACCGGACCGCGACGGCGCCAGCGACCCGTCACCGCTGGTCACGCCGGCGAGGTCCGGGTACCTTCGGTCACATGCGCGAGCGCCTCGAGCGGCTGCTGAGCGAGCGGATCCTCGTGCTCGACGGCGCCTACGGCACGGCGATCCAGGCGCGGAACCTCACGGACGAGGACTACCGGGGCGAGCGCCTCCGCGACCACCCCCGCGACGTCAAGGGCGACCCCGACCTGCTCAACGTGACCCGGCCCGACGTCGTCGAGGAGATCCACCGCGGCTACCTGGCCGCCGGCGCGGACATCGTCACGACGAACACGTTCACCGCGACTGCCGTCGCGCAGGCCGACTACGGCCTCGAGCCGCTCGTGTACGAGCTCAACCTGGCCGGCGCCCGGATCGCGCGGCGGGCGGCCGACGCCGCCGGCCCGGACCGGTTCGTCGCCGGTTCGGTCGGGCCCACGAACCAGACGCTGTCGCTCTCTCCGCGCGTGAGCGAGCCCGCGTACCGGACCGTCACGTTCGAGCAGATGGTCCAGGCCTACGCTGAGCAGATCTCGGGGCTGCGGGACGGCGGCGTCGATCTCCTGCTGGTCGAGACGATCTTCGACACGCTGAACGCGAAGGCCGCGATCTTCGCCGCCATGGACGTCGCGCCGGAGCTGCCGCTGATGATCTCGGTGACGATCACGGACCGCAGCGGGCGCACGCTCTCGGGCCAGACGGTGGACGCGTTCTGGCTCTCGGTCGAGCACGCCCGGCCGTTCAGCGTCGGCGTGAACTGCGCGCTCGGCGCCGCCGAGATGCGCCCGTACCTGGAGGCCCTCTCGCGGATCGCGCCCGTCTACACCTCGTGCCATCCGAACGCCGGGCTGCCGAACGCCTTCGGCGGCTACGACGAGCGTCCCGAGACCACCTCGAAGTACCTCCGGGAGTTCGCAGAGAGCGGCCTCGGCAACATCCTCGGCGGCTGCTGCGGGACGACGGAGGACCACATCCGTCAGATCGCGCAGGCGGTCAGCGCGCTTCCGCCCCGGCGCCCGCCGGCCCCGCAGCGCCTCACGAGCTTCTCGGGCCTCGAGCCCTTCCGCATCACGCCCGACACGGGGTTCGTGATGATCGGCGAGCGCCAGAACGTGACGGGCTCGGCGCGGTTCCGCAAGCTGATCGAGGCCGGCGACTACCAGGGAGCGGTGGAGATCGCCGTCGAGCAGGTCCGCAGCGGGGCGAACCTGCTCGACGTCAACATGGACGCCGACCTGCTCGACGGCGTGAAGGCGATGACGACGTTCCTCAACCTCGTCGCGACCGAGCCCGACATCGCGAAGGTCCCGATCATGGTCGACTCCTCCCGGTGGGAGGTCATCGAGGCCGGCCTACGATGCGTCCAGGGCAAGGGCGTCGTCAACTCGATCAGCCTGAAGGAGGGCGAGGCCGACTTCCTCGAGAAGGCACGGCGCGTGCAACGGTACGGGGCCGCCGTCGTCGTGATGGCGTTCGACGAGGCCGGGCAGGCCGACACGGTCGAGCGCAAGGTGCAGATCCTCGAGCGCGCGTACCGCCTCCTCGTCGACGAGGTCGGGTTCGCGCCCGAGGACGTCATCTTCGACCCGTGCATCCTCGCCATCGCGACGGGGATCGAGGAGCACGACGAGTACGCGAAGGCGTTCATCGAGTCCACGCGGATCCTCAAGGAGCGATGCCCGGGCGCGAAGGTCTCGGGCGGGGTGTCGAACCTGTCTTTCAGCTTCCGCGGCAACGACCGGGTCCGAGAGGCGATCCACTCCGCGTTCCTGTACCACGCGATCCAGGCGGGTCTGGACATGGCGATCGTGAACGCGGGGCAGATCGCACTGTACGAGGACATCCCCGGCGACCTGCTCGAGCGCGTGGAGGACATCATCTTCAACCGTCGGCCTGACGCCACCGAACGGATGATCGCCTTCGCCGAGACCGTGAAGGGGGAGGGCACGAAGCGCGTCGTCGATCTCGCGTGGCGCGAGGGCACGGTGCAGGAGCGGCTCGCGCACGCGCTCGTGCACGGGATCGACGACTTCATCGTCGAGGACGCGGAGGAGGCCCGCAAGCAGTACGACCACCCCCTCGAGGTGATCGAGGGCCCGCTCATGGCCGGGATGCGGATCGTCGGCGACCTCTTCGGCGCCGGGAAGATGTTCCTCCCGCAGGTCGTGAAGAGCGCGAGGGCGATGAAGAAGGCCGTCGCCCACCTCGAGCCCTTCATGGAGGAGGAACGCGAACGTTCCGGGGTGACGGGCTCGGCACAGGGCACGGTGGTGCTGTGCACCGTCAAGGGCGACGTGCACGACATCGGCAAGAACATCGTCGGGGTCGTCCTTGGGTGCAACAACTACGAGGTCGTCGACCTCGGCGTGATGGTGCCCCCCGACGTCCTGCTCGACACCGCCGAGCGGGAGGGCGCCGACATCGTTGGCTGCTCCGGCCTCATCACGCCGTCGCTCACCGAGATGGTGAACGTCGCGCGTGAGATGGACCGCCGTGGCTTGGAGCTCCCGCTGCTGATTGGCGGGGCCACGACGTCCCGCCAGCACACCGCGGTGAAGATCGCACCCGAGTACGAACCGCCGGTCCTCCACGTGGTCGACGCCTCGCGGGTGGTCGGCGTCGTCTCGGGGCTGCTGGATGGCGAGCGCCGGACGGAGCTCGATCGCGAGAACCGTGCGGAGCAGGAGCGCCTGCGCGCCCTGCACGCCGAGCGCGAGGCGCAGCCGCTGCTCCCCTACCGCGTCGCGCTCGAGCGCCGCACGCCGATCGTCTGGCGGGGCGAGGACCTCCCCGAGCCGCCCTTCCTGGGCACGCGCACGGTCGAGCCGACGATCGCGCAGCTCCGCCCGTACATCGACTGGACCTTCTTCTTCACCGCGTGGGAGCTGAAAGGCCGGTACCCGGCGATCCTCGACCACCCGGACCACGGTCACGCCGCCCGGGAGCTGCTCGAGCACGCGAACGAGATGCTGGACGAGCTCCAACGCGACGGGTCGCTCGCGATGCGCGGCGTGTTCGGCTTCTGGCGAGCGCGGACCGAGGGCGACGACATCGTGCTCGGGGACGGCGTCCGCGTGCCGATGCTCCGCCAGCAGGTCGACCACGGCGACGAGCGCCCGAACCGCTCGCTCGCCGACTACGTCGCCCCGGCCGAGACCGGGCTGCGTGACCACGTCGGGGCCTTCGCCGTCACGGCGGGCATCGGCGTCGACGAGCTGGCGGCCCGGTTCGAGGCCGAGCACGACGACTACCGCTCGATCATGCTGAAGGCCCTGGCCGACCGCCTGGCCGAGGCGTTTGCCGAGTGGCTCCACGGATCGGTCCGGCGGGAGTGGTACGAGACCGGGCCGGCGATGAGCCAGGAGGACCTGATCCGGGAGCGGTATCGGGGCATCCGGCCCGCCTTCGGCTATCCCGCGTGCCCCGACCACACGCGCAAGGGCACCCTCTGGGAGCTCCTGGACGCCGACGCGGCCGGCATCGGCCTCACCGAGCACTTCTCGATGACCCCCGCCGCGAGCGTCTCCGGGCTGTACCTCGCGCACCCAGCCGCCCGGTACTTCAACGTCGGCCGGATCGGCAAGGACCAGGTCGAGGACTACGCGACGCGCTGCGGCATGGACCGCCGCGAGGCCGAGCGCTGGCTGGCGCCCAACCTCGCGTACGACCCGGACTGAGGGCGACGGACCGTCTCAGACGGTCCGGCCGCTGCCGGGGGCAGCGGCCGGACCAGGGGGATAGCCCCGCCGGGAAGACGGAGACGAGGGCCCCGGTCCCTGAGGCGCACCCGCCCGAACGGCCCGCGACCACCCCCCTCCGCGTCTGCGGCGGTCGTTGTGGGTATCGGCAGGCTGAGCACGCGGAACTTGAGCGCCTCCGGCGCGAAGTGTGACAGGAACGGTGCCAGCGACTAGTGGAACGAGTGCCCGCACGCGCAGCTGCCCTGCGCGGCGGGGTTGTCGATCGTGAACCCGGAGGCCTCGAGGGTGTCGACGAAGTCGATCGTCGCCTGCGTCAGGTACGGGACGCTCATCTTGTCCACCACCACCCTGACGCCGAACTGCTCCTCGGCCTGGTCCTTGTCGGTGAGCTGATCGTCCAGGTACATCGCGTAGCGGAGGCCGGAGCAGCCTCCCGGTTGCACGGCGACGCGGAGCGCGATGTCCGCCCGCCCCTCCTCCTCGAGGAGCTCCTTCACCTTCCCGGCGGCGGTCTCGGTCAGCTGGATCATCGGTCGGGTTCCTCCGGTCGCGTTCGGTTCCACCCATTCTAGCCGGGCGGGAGGGGAATCCTACCCTCCGGATGGGCTTTCGCGGAAGTCCCCGATCTCGGCGTTCGTGGTGCGCCGGAGCTCGTCGGGGGTGGTCCGGAAGACCGCGTCCGGCGTGCCGGCGGCCGCCCAGACCTCGTCGAACCCCAGGAGGTCGGGGTCGAGGAACGCCCGGAGGGGCCGCGGGAACCCGAACGGCGGGGTCCCCCCGACGGCGAACCCGGTCGCCGCCCGCGCCTCCTCCGGGGTCGCTCGCCGGGCCGCCTCCGCTCCGGCGAGCGCCGCGAGGCGCTCGGCGTCCACGCGGTTGGCGCCCGAAGTCAGCGCGAGGACGGACCGCCCGTCCGCGACGAACACGAGCGACTTCACGATCTGCGCCACGTCGCAGCCGATCGCCCGTGCCGCGTCCGCGGCGGTCTTCGTGCCCTCGGGGAACCGGCGGACCTCGACGGCGTGGCCGAGGATCGACGCCGCCTCGAGGAACCGGTCGATCGCCTTCGTCATCCGGCGGAGGCTAGTCCCTCGGCGAGCTCGGCCGCAAGGTCCTCGAGCGCCCGTCTCGCGTCGGACACCGCGCGCTCGGCGCCGAACCGCTCGACCAGGGAGCGCACCTCGACGCCCTCGGGACGCGCCTCGGCACGCCCGCACAGGACGAGGGCGGGGACGCGCGCCGTGCGGGCGGACTCCACGACGCCCCAGGGCACCTTCCCCCGCAACGAGGACTCGTCGAAGGTCCCCTCCCCCGTGAGGACCACATCCGCGCGATCCAGGCGATCGTGGAACCGGGCGGCCTCCATGACGACGTCGATCCCTGGACGCAGGCGCGCCCCGAGGAAGGCCACGAGCCCGGCGCCCAGGCCGCCGGCCGCGCCGGCGCCGGGCACCGAACGCACGTCGAGGCCCAGGTCCCGGTGGACGACCGCCGCCAGGTGCGCGAGCGCGCGGTCGAGCACCAGGACGTCCTGCGGAGAGGCGCCCTTCTGCGGCCCGAAGGTGTGCGCAGCGCCCTGCGGCCCCGTGAGCGGGTTGTCGACGTCGCACGCGACGTTGACGCGCAGCCGGCGGACCGACGGATCCAGGCCGCCGACGTCGATCCGCGCGAGGTCGAGCAGCCCCTGTCCGCCCGGCCCGACCGGTGCGCCCGCGCTGTCGAGCAGGGCGATGCCGAGCGCCGCCGCCATCCCGGCGCCGCCGTCGGTCGTCGCGCTCCCGCCCAGGCAGACGACCAGTTCGGTCGCGCCGGCGCGCGCCGCCGCGAGGATCAGCTCGCCGGACCCCCGTGTCGAGGCTCGGAGCGCGTTCCGGCGTGACTCGGGAACGAGCGAGAGCCCGGAGGCCTGGGCCATCTCGACGACGCCGAGCGACCCTTCCGCGCGATCGATGAGCCCGAGCACGGCGTAGACCGGGTCGCCGAGCGGCCCGGCCACGCGCACCGCCAGACGCTCCCCGCCGAGCGCCGCGACCAGCGCGTCGACCGTGCCCTCCCCGCCGTCGGCGAGGGGGACGGGATCGACGACGTCGTACGGCCGGGAGCGGAGCCAGCCCGTCGCCATGGCCTCGGCCGCCTGGGCGGCGGTGAGCGTGCCACGGAACTTGTCGGGCGCGACGAGGACGTGCATCACGCGTGCGGTACGATTCGGCGCCAACCGCGGACCTCCGGAGCGACGAGTGGAGCGTACGAAGCTGATCGGCATCTTGCACGCCGAGCGCAGCCGCCTGGGACGGTCGGTCCAGTACGCGGACCCGACGACCTGGGACTCGGCGAGCCCGTGCCAGGGGTGGACGAACCGGGACCTGATGGCACACCTCGCCGCCCAGGACACGGCCGCGGCCCAGCTGCTCGGGGGCGAAGCCGCGGAGGAGCTCGACGCGTTCCGCGAGGCCAACGGCGGCGACCTGTGGGTCGACGGCCTCAACGAGTGGTCGATCGGCGTGCGATCGGAGCTCCCGACGCGCCGGATCCTGACCGACTGGGGCCGGGCCGCCGACCTGCTCTGCAGCCGCGCGGCCGACCTCCCGGCGGACGAGTGGGGCACTCGGCGGGTGCCGTGGCTCGCGGGCGAGATCGGCGTCCGCTACCTCGTGCAGTCGCGGATCGTCGAGTGGTGGCTCCACGGGGAGGACCTGCGCGAGGGGACGGGGCAGGAGCCGAACCCACAGCACTGGCCGGTCCACCTCGTCTGCGACATGGGGATCCGGATGCTCCCCTACGCGCTCGGGCTGGCGGGGCTCTCGTTCCCGGGCGCGAGCGTGCAGGTGGACCTGTCGGGCATGGGCGAGGGCTCGTGGCACTGGGGCCTGTCCCCACGCGAGTCACCGCCCGAGGACAAGAAGCCCGACGCATGGATCGAGGGGCGGGCGCTCGCGTTCGCGCTCGTCGCGGGGCGCCGCATCCCCGCCGAGGCCTACCTGGACGACGGCTCCCTGGTCATCGGCGGCGACGAAGACCTCGCAGCGAACGTCCTTCGGCACGCCCGCGCGTACGTCGAGTGAGCGTCGCGTTCAGCGCGTGACCCGCAGGCGCTTCACGGAACGCGGATACGCCCCGAAGCGGTACTTGTACGCGTAGTCGCCTTTCAGCAGGTCGAACCCGCTGCAGCCGCCCTCGATCGCGATCCGGATGTCCTCGGCCACGAGCACCATCCCGGGCGACAGATGCTGCCACGCTCGGTCGAACGCCGAGTTGTAGAGGGAGAACGTCCCTTCGTGACGGAACCCGATCGTGCCCGCGATCTTCTCGCCTCCGACCTCGATGAACGTGAGGTTGAAGACGCCAAGCGGCAGGAACGCCTCGCCCAGCCGGCGGAAGAAGATCTCCATGCCCGGCTGCATGAACACGCCCTTGGGCCCCTCGCTCGTCCGGTGCAGCTCGACGAACCGGTCCAGGTGCTCCTCGAGCGTGTCCCGCTGCGCCACGCTCACGCGGTACGGGCCGCCCTCCGTTTCGAGCTTGCGAGCCTTCCGCTTGATCTCGTGCCGGAGCTTCGAGGGTAGGCCGGCCAGGTACTCGTCGAACGATCCGGGGATCGGCAGGAACGGCGCCACGCCGTTCTGATCGTCCGTCACCTCGACGCCGAAGCCTTGCGCCGCAGCCGCTACCGTCAGGGCATGGAGCCACGGCCGGTCCTCGGCGAGTCCGCGGAGGTCGGCCGCCTCCCAGTCGTCACGCCGCCCGAGCGCCGCGAGCAGCTCCTTGGCGACCGCGTCCCGGACCTCGGGCAGCGCCACCGGACCCATGTAGTCGGTCACCTCGGTGCCGCCGAGGAACCGGACCGTGCCGTCCAGCCGCTCGAGCGCCAAGGCGCCCACCTGGACGCCGTCCTCCTCTGCGAACGCGAGCAGCAGGTGCTCCGGCTGCTGGGCGAACTCCTCCCAGTAGAGCTTCAGGTACTGCGGCGTGTGGAAGAACGTGCCCGCGGGGTCGGCCGTCACCAGGCTCGACCAGTCTCGGCGGGCGAAGTCGCGACCGTCCTCGGAGAACACGACGTCCATCGAACCTCCAGCGCGAGCGGCTCGCGGCCAGGCGACCCTACCAGGACCCCCCGCCGCCCCCGCCCCCGCCCCCGCCGGAGAACCCGCCGCCGCCGAGCCCGCTGCCGCCCGAGCCCGCGGGGGTCGACGCGATCATGCCGGTCGTCGTGACGGCGAACCCGTCCATACGATCGCCGAAGCTCGAGTACACGAACGGACGGCTCGAGACGTACCACGACGTGTCGGTCGTCGGTGCCGAGGCCAGACCCTCGAAGGCCTCCGCCCACTTCTCGGTGAGCCCGAAGACGATCGCGTACGGCAGGTACCGCGTGAAGACGTTCTCCTCCTCGGCCCAGCGGGACATGTGCGTCTCGGCGGTCTCGATCACGCGCCGGAAGCCCGCGATCCGTCGGGCGAGCGCGGTCCCCCGCGCGGTGCGCCGCGGCATCCAGCGGGCGACCGCCAGCAGCGCGATCGCCCCGACGACCAAGGGGATCGACAGGAGCGCCGCGTGTGTCCAGCGCACGAGGACGAACGCGAGGCCACCCGCCACGACGAGCGCAGCGAGGCCGACGCCCACCCAGGCGGCGCGGACGCGGTCGGGTCGTCGCAGGAACCACTTGCGGCGCAAGGCGTCCGCGTAGAGGGACTCCTCGACCTCCTTCAGCTTGGAGGCGAACGTGTTCTTCAGCTCCGAGAGCTTCACCTCGTCGCCCAGGCCGAACAGGCGGTCGAGGAGCATGCGTTCGTACGTGAGCAGCTCGTCCCCCGGCGCGGGCTGACGGATCAGCTTCCAGTCCGCCTTCCCGAACCACCCCCGCTTCTCGATCTCCTCGATCACGAGGTAGTGGCGGGTGGCGAGGTCGACGATCGTCGCGGTCACGTCGAGCGTGTTCGCACGCTCGTCGATCAGCGTCCCGATCTGACCCGGGCGCAGATCCTCGGGTGGCGCGAACTCGACCGGCGCGTCGCCGCGCTCGAACAGCGGCACCGACTGCTCCGGTCCCCCGGCGTTCCCCATCACCTGGTCGACCTGCGAGCCCTGGTACCGGCGGTCGCGCCCGCGACGCCACGCGAGCACCCCGACCCCGCCGAGCACGGCCGCGGTGAGCGCCGCCGAGCCGCCGATCGTGAGCGGCGTGCGCTCGAACGCCCGGTCCAGACTCCAGCGCTCCACGAGGATCGGCGCCGTGCTCGCCACGGTGCCCGGCGGCAGCGCCACGGCCACCGACATCCCGTTGAACGCGGGGAGTGTGCGGTGCGAGAAGACGGCGGCGCCGTCCTCGATCTCGGCACGCTCGCACCCGGCGGTGGAGCCCGCGAGCCCCGCGTAGCACGCGACGCGCGTGACCCGCGCCGGGCCCGAGACCCGGACGTCCGCCCGATCGATCGCCTGCTGCCACTCCGTGCCGATCGCGTTCCAGTAGAGCTCGTCATGGGTGCTGAACCCGTTCATCGCACCCTCGACGCGGTACGTGATCGTGTAGGTGTGCGGGCCGGTGATCGTCCGGTCGGGGTCGCCGATCCGGATCCGCAGGGACCCGCCCGAATGCTCGACCAGCAGGTCGTCGGGGGTGTTCGCGGTGGTCTCCACCGAGACGACGTCGATCGGGTAGACGCGGTCGTACGTGTCGTCGTACCGGAGGCGCTCGGGCACGAAGCGCTCGATGCCGTGGCGCTCGGTCGAGCCGAAGTCCTGGACGATCGTCTCGGTGACGACGATCGAGCCGCTCGGCTCGATCGTGATGTCCACGTCGTACCGTGGCGTCGACTCGGACACGAACCCCTGACCGACGGCCGGCCGGCCGAGCCCCAGCAGCAGGAGCAGGAGCGCCCCCGCCGCGACGATCGTCGCCCGCGCCACCCGCGCGTCCCGTGCCCGCCGCCCGGTCATCACCCGAAGCCTAGAGGCTCGCGCCGGTCGCGCGCCGCAGGCGGGCGTCCTAAGCTCGGGGCGTGAACGAGACGCCCGCGCTCTACGACGAGCTGGCGGACTGGTGGCCGCTGCTGTCGGCCCCCGAGGAGTACTTGGACGAGGCGGCCGAGTACCAGGCGATCCTGCTGGAGGCCGCCGACGGCGACGTGGTGGACGTCCTCGAGCTCGGCAGCGGCGGCGGGAACAACGCCTCCCACCTGAAACGGCGGTTCCGGATGACCCTCGTGGACCGCTCCCCCGGCATGCTGTCGGTGAGCCGTGCCCTGAACCCTGGGTGCGAACACGTCGAGGGCGACATGCGGTCGGTGCGGCTGGACCGGACGTTCGACGCGGTGTTCGCGCACGATGCGGTCTCGTACCTCACCACGGAAGAGGACCTGGGCGCTACGATGCGGACCGCTGCGGTCCACTGCCGCGTCGGCGGGGTCGCGCTGTTCGTCCCCGACTACGTCCGCGAGACCTTCGTCGAGGGAACCGACCACGGGGGCCACGACGGGCCCGATCGCGCGATGCGCTACCTGGAGTGGTGGCACGACCCGATCGCGCTCGACACGACGTTCCTCGTCGACTACGCCTTCCTCCTGCGGCTCCCCGGCGGAGCGGTCGACGTCCGGCGCGACCGGCACGTGTGCGGCCTGTTCCCGCGGCAGACCTGGATCGACCTGCTCGAGCAGGCGGGGTTCGAGGTTCGGGCCGTGACGCTCCGGCACGACGACCGGCCGATCGGAGCCGAGGCGTTCGCGGGTCGCCGCCGAGCCGACGGCTAGTGCGGCGAGGACCCCGCGGCCTCGCCCTCGCCGGACAGCGCCTCCTCCAGGACGTCCCAGGCGAGCACCGCGCACTTGATGCGGATCGGGTACTTCACGACGCCCTTCAGCGCCACGAGATCCCCGAACTCATCCTCGGCGGGGTCGAGGTCGCCCGCCATCATCGACCGGAACTCGCCGATCAGCTGCTGAACCTCCTCGATCGGCTTGCCGGCGGCGGCCTCGGTCATCATCGAGGCCGAGGACTGACTGATCGAGCAGCCCTGCCCCACGAACGTGACCTCGTGCACCTTGCCGTCCTCGGCCCGGGCGAACACCGTGATCTCGTCGCCGCACAGGGGGTTGTTCCGGGAGCAGGTGAGCGACGCCTCGGGCATCTCGCGCTTGTTCCGCGGGTTCTTGTAGTGGTCGAGGATGACTTCCTTGTAGATGTCGTCGAGCGCCAACGCCTTTCCCCCTCAGAGCCCGAAGACGTCCTCGGCCTTGGCGAGCGCCTCGACGAGCACGTCGACCTCTTCGTCCGTGTTGTACACGTAGAACGACGCCCTCGCGGTGGCCGGCACGCCGTACCGACGCATCACGAGCTGGTTGCAGTGGTGCCCGGCGCGGATCGCGATCCCCTCCTCGTTCAGGATCGTCGCCAGGTCGTGCGGGTGGACGTCCTTGTACCAGAACGAGACCGCGCCGCCGCGCACCGCGACGTCCCGCGGGCCGAAGACGCGCGCGCCGGCCGAGAGGAGCCGCTCGAGCGCGTACGCCGTGATGTGCTCCTCGTGCGCGCGGACGCGGTCCATGCCGAGCGCCTCGAGGTAGTCGATCGCCGCCCCGAGCCCGATCTCCTGCGCGATGTTCATCGTCCCGGCCTCGAACTTGTACGGCACGACGTTCCAGGTCGCGCGTTCATGGAACACCTCGTCGATCATGTGCCCGCCGGACAGGAAGGCGTCCATCCGCTCGAGCAGGTCGAGCTTCCCGTACAGCCCGCCGGAGGCGGTGGGTCCGAGCATCTTGTGTCCGCTGATCGTGAGGAAGTCACAATCCAGGGCCGTCACGTCGACCGGCACGTGCGGGACGAGCTGGGCGCCGTCGACGAGGACGAGCGCGCCCACCACGTGGGCGGTGTCGATCAGCTGCTTCAGCGGCGGCAGCGTGCCGAGCGAGTTCGACATGCCCGTGACCGCGACGAGCTTCGTCTTCTCGGTGAGGAGCGACCCCAGATCCGCCAGGTCGAGCAGCCCGTCGTCGGTGAGCGGGATGTACCGGAGCACGGCGCCCGTGTCCCGAGCGGCGAGCTGCCAGGGCACGATGTTCGAGTGGTGCTCCATGTCGGTGAGGAGGATCTCGTCGCCCTCGCGGAGCTCCCGGCGCGCCCAGGCGTACGCGACGAGGTTCGTCGACTCGGTCGTGCCGCGCGTGAACACGATCGTGGCCGGGTCCGGGGCGCCGATGAAGCGCGCGAGCTTCGCACGGGCGCCCTCGTACATCTCGGTCGCCTCCTCGGCGAGCAGGTACAGCCCGCGGTGCGCGTTCGCGTTGTGGTTCGCGTAGAAGTCGGCCTCGGCATCGATGACCTGGCGCGGCTTCTGCGAGGTCGCTGCCGAGTCTAGGTAGACGAGCGGCTTGTCCCCGACGGTGCGCTGCAGCACCGGGAAGTCGGCCCGGATGCGGGCAACGTCCAGCGCTCCGGTGGAGCGCTCCTCGGTCAACGACATCGCACGAACGCCTCCCTCACTTCGCGCCCACCGGCTCCTCGACGAGTCCGAGCTCGCGCCGGATCTCCTCGTAGCCCTTCTGCTCGAGCTCGTGGGCGAGCTCCTCCCCGCCGGACCTCACGATACGACCTTGCATCATCACGTGGACGTGGTCCGGGGTGATGTAGTTCAAGATCCGCTGGTAGTGGGTCACGAGCAGGACGCCGAGCTTGGGGCCGACGAGCTTGGCCACGCCGGTCGCCACCTGCTTCAGCGAGTCGATGTCCAGGCCCGAGTCGGTCTCGTCGAGGATCGCGATCTCGGGCTCGAGGACCGCGAGCTGCAGGATCTCGTTCCGCTTCTTCTCGCCGCCGGAGAACCCCTGGTTCAGGTAGCGGTTGACCATAGCGTCCTCGACACCCAGATCGATCATCTTCTCCTTCATGTGCTTGCGGAAGGCAAGCGCGCTGATCTCGTCGCCCTTGACGCTCTTGTAGGCCGTGCGCAGGAAGTTCACGACCGAGACACCGGGCACCTCCACCGGGTACTGCATCGCCAGGAACAGGCCGCGGCGAGCGCGCTCGTCCGGCGTGAGCCCCGTGATGTCCTCGCCCTTGAACAGGACCTCGCCGCCCGTGACCACGTAGCCGGGCCGGCCCATGATCACGTTCGCGAGCGTCGACTTCCCCGAGCCGTTCGGGCCCATGAGGGCGTGCGTCTCGCCCTGCGTCACCGTCAGGTCGATCCCCTTCAGGATCGGCTTGCCCTCGACCGAGGCCTCGAGGCCCCGGATCTGCAGCGTCGCTGCGTCACTCACCGTTCGTCACCTCGATCAGGATGTCGTGGTCCTCCGTCGTGACCGTGAACGCCTCCACCGGCAGCGTCGCCGGCAGGGACCGCGGCTTGCCCGTGTTCAGGTCGAACACGGAGCCGTGCTTCGGGCACTCGATCGTCTCGTCCTCCGCGTCGACCTCGCCCTCGTCCAAGAAGTAGTGCGCGTGCGAGCAGATCGCGTCGAGCGCGCGGAACCCCTCGTCGCCCAGGTTCACGACGGCGATCGGGCGCCCCTCGACCTCGACGCGGAGGGCCTCGCCGACCGGCACGTCGTCCACCGAGCACACGCGGACGGGTCTCATCGGGACAGCTCCCGGTCGATCGCGTGCGAGACGCCCTCGCGGACCTCGGGGAGCGGGATGCGGTCGAGCACCTCCTGGAAGAAGCCGAACACGATCAGGCGCTCGGCCTCGGCCCGCGGGATGCCGCGGCTCTGGAGGTAGAACAACGTCTCCTCCTCCACCGGGCCTACGCTCGCGGCGTGGCCGCAGCGCACGTCGTTCGCCTCGATCTCGAGGTTCGGGATCGCGTCGGCCTTCGCGCGGTCCGAAAGGACGATGTTCCGGCTCGTCTGCATGGCGTCGGTCTTCTGCGCGCCCGGTCGGACGTGCACCCAACCGCTGTACACGGCGCGGCTCTCGTCCCGGAGCGCGCCCTTGTACAGGAGGTCGCTGGTGCAGTTGGGCGCCTCGTGATCCTGTTCCGTTCGGTGGTCGAAGTGCTGGGCCCCATCGCCGAAGAACACCCCGAGCATCTCGCTGAACGCCCCCGGCTCGGCGAGGATCGTCTCGGTCTCCACCCGCGCCAGCGAAGCGCCGAACCCCACCGCCACCGAGCGGAAGTCCACGTCGCGCGACAGACGCGCGCGCTGCACGCCGAGGTGGGTCACCCCCTCGCCCCACTCCTGGATCGAGACGTAGCGCACCCGCGACGCAGGGCCGGCGTGGATCTCGACCACCGCATCCGAGAGCGCCCGCCCGAGATCCGGGCTGGCGTACCGGTCGATGAAGGTCACCTCGGCGTCCTCGCCGACCACGATCAGCGTGTGCGGGAAGATCGCGGCACCGTCGGCATCGAGCCAGGTGAGCGTCTGCAGCGGCATCTCGGCGACGACACCGTCGGGCACGTAGACGAAGGTGCCACCGGCTCGGAACCCGCCATGGAGCGCCGTGAACTTCGTGCGCGTGCTCGGCACGAGCGCGTGCAGGTGCGGCTCGACCAGGTCGGGGTGCTCCTCGGCCGCTCGGTCCAGGTCGGCGAGGATCACTCCCCTCGCGGCGAGCGCCGGGTCGAGGTGCGTGACGGCGACCTGCGAGTTGTGCTGGATCTGGAGGCCGGCGCGCTCGCCCACCTCGCCCGCCGCCCGCAGGACCCGCTCGTCGACGCCGTCGAGGTTGTCGGCGGGCGTCCCCGCTGCGAACGGCGCGAAGGACAGGTCGAGGTCGGACAGGTCCGTGTAGCGCCACTCCTCGGTCTCCTGCGAGGGGATCGGGAGCGCGAGGTACTCGGTGAACGCCTGCTTGCGCAGCGCCTCGACGAACGGCGGCGCGGCCGGGAGGGCGCTGAGCGCCTCTTCGTCGAACGTGACCCTCGTTCCCGTCTGACCCATCGCTGTCTCACTCCGTGGAAGAGGGCAGACCCGACGGCCTGCCCCCTGCGGTCGCCGTCACATCCTGGCAGCTAGCCGACCGAGCCCTCCATCTGGAGCTCGATGAGGCGGTTCAGCTCGACCGCGTACTCCATCGGTAGCTCGCGAGTGATGGGCTCGATGAAGCCGTTCACGATCATCGCGGTTGCCTCGACCTCGGAGAGGCCGCGGCTCATCAGGTAGAAGAGCTGGTCGTCGCCGACCTTGCTGACCGTGGCCTCGTGGCCGAGCGCGGCCGTCTCCTCTTCCACCTCGATGTACGGGTAGGTGTCCGAGCGCGACTCCTCGTCCAGGATCAGCGCGTCGCATCGGACGGTGCTCTTGGCGTGGTGGGCATCGGGCTCGACGCGGATGAGACCGCGGTATCCGGTGCGTCCACCGTCCTTGGAGACCGACTTCGACGTGATCACGCTCGTCGTGTGCGGAGCGACGTGGATCGCCTTGCCCCCGGCGTCCGTGTGCATCCCCTTGCCGGCGTACGCGACGCTCAGCACCTCGCCGCGTGCGCCCTTGCCGAGGAGGTAGATCGAGGGGTACTTCATCGTGATCTTCGAGCCGATGTTCCCGTCGACCCACTCCATCACGGAGTCCTCGTAGGCCGCGGCGCGCTTCGTGACGAGGTTGTACACGTTCGTCGACCAGTTCTGGATCGTCGTGTATCGGACGCGCGCGCCCTTCTTCACGACGATCTCGACGACCGCCGAGTGCAGGGAGTCGGTCGTGTAGATCGGCGCCGAGCAGCCCTCGACGTAATGCACGTACGAGCCCTCGTCGGCGATGATCAGCGTCCGCTCGAACTGGCCCATGTTCTCGGCGTTGATCCGGAAGTACGCCTGGAGCGGGATGTCGACGTGCACGCCCGGCGGCACGTAGATGAACGAGCCGCCCGACCACACCGCCGAGTTCAGCGCGGCGAACTTGTTGTCGTTCGCCGGGATGATCGTGCCGAAGTACTCCTTCACGATGTCCGGGTGGTCGCGCAGGGCGCTGTCCATGTCGCCGAACAGCACGCCCATGGACTCGAGCTCCTCGCGGATCTTGTGGTAGACGACCTCGGACTCGTACTGCGCGCTCACGCCGCCGAGGTACTTCTTCTCCGCCTCGGGGATCCCGAGCTTGTCCCACGTGCCGCGGATGTCCTCGGGCAGGTCCTCCCAGTTCTTCGCCTGCTTCTCGGTGGAGCGGATGAAGTAGTAGATGTCCTGGAAGTCGATGTCGGACAGGTCGGCGCCCCACCACGGCATCGGCCGGCCCTCGAAGTGCTTCAGCGCCTTCAGCCGGTACTTGCGCATCCAATCCGGCTCCGACTTCAGCGCCGAGATCTCCTCGACGACGGCCGGCGACAGGCCCTTCTTCGGGGTGAACACGGAGTGGTCCGCGTCCTTCCACCCGAAGCGGTAGCCCTTCGAGAGCTCCTGGAGGTGTTCTTCCTGGCTGACGGCCACGTCGCTTCCTTTCGCGCTCGAGGTGCGTGGTGCCTGGTGCCTGATGCCTGGTGCGACTCCCAGGATAGCCCCGGGACCCGGTCAAAGTCTACTTGACAGGTCGGATTCCGGCTCTAGGGGCGGAGCAGGTAGAACCGCCACTCGCGGTGCTCGATCGGCAGGACCTCGAACCGCCGGAGACCGGCCTCGGCGGCGTACGCGCGGAGCGTCGATGGTCGCATCACGGTGCCCGTCCCCGCCGGCTCCTCCCCCGACATGCCGTAGGGCAGGCACGACAGGACGCTCCAGGCGTAGTGCGAGCGCTCGAGCTCGTCGCCCGGGGCGATGAAGACCTCTGCCGTCTTCTCGTCCCCCACGAGGACGCACCCGTCCGGCGCGAGCATCTGGCGCGCCCGGCGGAGGGCCTCGACCGGCCTCGGCATGTCGTGGAGACACTCGAAGAAGCAGACGAGGTCGAACGGGCCGCCGGCCAGATGCGCGGCATCGGCGGCCGCGAACGTCACGCGGTCCTGGACGCCCGACTCGCGTGCATGCTGGCGCGCCAGCTCGATGGTCTGGGCGTTCGTGTCCACCCCGTGCACCCGCACGCCGGGGTAGGCGGCGGCCAGCGCGAGGCTCGACCAGCCGCCACCGCACCCCACGTCGGCAACGGACGCCGGCTCGCGGCGCTCGGACAGGCGGTCGTGCAGCCAAGGGATCGCCGCGATCCATGACGCGAGGTCGTGCTCGAACGCGGCTCGGTTCGCGTCGCGGGAGACGTCGTCCGGGTACTCGATCTCGTGCCACGCGAGACCGGCGCCGGTCCGGAAGACCTCGGCGACGTCCTCCAGCTCGCGCGGCAGGGAGGCGACGCTGATCACCGACGCCGCCGCGTAGCCACGCGCCGTCGGGTCGAGCAGGACCATCGCGCGCTCCTCGGACAGACGGTATCGGCGCTCCGACGGTGGGGCCTCGGGGCGGTCCACCTCGAGGAGGCCGGCGACCGCCTGCTGCTCCAGCCACTCGCGCACGTAGCGCTCCGCCAGGGCCGTCTCGTCCGCTAGCTCGGGCGCCGTGCGCCAGCGGCCATCCCCCAGGGTCCGGTACAGGCCGAGACGCAAGCCGAGCGCGATCGTGGAAAGCTCGAGCGCCGAGAGCACCTGTCCGCGCAGATGCCCCGCGAAGGCCTCCGTCCGATCCTCCACGGCGAGCAGCGTATACGCGGCAGGGGCCCGGTCGCCCGGGCCCCTGCGGGTGCGGCGGAAGGGGGGCGGCCCTTCGCCGCAGGTCTCACCCCTTCTCGACGGCGGCGCCCACGAGCGAGCCGTACTCGGTCCACGAGCCGTCGTAGTTCTTCACGCTCGGGTAGCCGAGCAGCTCCTGGAGCGCGAACCACGTGTGGCTCGACCGCTCGCCGATCCGGCAATAGGCGATGACCTCGCGCTCCGGGGTCACGCCATGGGCCTCGTACAGGGCCCGGAGCTCGTCCGCGCCCTTGAACGTGCCGTCGTCGTTCGCGGCCTTCACCCACGGGACGTTCACGGCTCCGGCGATGTGCCCGGGGACCTGTGACTGCTCCTGCGGAAGGTGATCCGGCGCGAGCTTCTCGCCGCGGAACTCTTCGGGCGATCGGACGTCGACGAACGCGCCGGCGCCGCCCACCCGCGACAGGACCTCGTCACGGAGTGCGCGGATCTCGGGGCGCTCGGGGTCCACGAGGGAGATGCCGGTAGGCGCGTACGAGGGCGCGTCCGGCACGAGCTCCCGGCTCTCGAGCTCCCACTTCTTCCGCCCGCCGTTCAGGAGCTTCACGTCCTCGAACCCCCGCAGCTTCAGCAGCCAGTAGGCGTAGGCGGCGAACCAGTTGTTGTTGCCGCCGTACAGCACGACCGTCGTTCCCGGTCCCACGCCGGCCGCCGACAGCAGGTCCCCGAGCCCCTCGCGGTCGACGTAGTCGCGTCCGACCTCGGCGTGGAGGTCCGTGCTCCAGTTCCACGAGACGGCGCCGCGGATGTGGCCCTTCTCGTACGCGGTCGTGTCCTCGTCCACCTCGATCACGCGGACGTTCGGGTCGTCCAGGTGCTCCTCGAGCCACTCGGTCTCGACGAGCACGTCGGGCTTCGCGTAGCCACTCATCGGTGATGTCCCCCTTCGCGTGCGTCGTCCGTCACCGTGCACCCCGTGCGGGCGCGCCGCGGGTGCGACAGCACAGGCGGGCGGGGATCATCCGCGCGACCACCCCCCGCTCACGCGTGGGGACCACCGATTTCCGACCCTCCCACTCGGATTTGCAGGTGCATGCTGCCACCGTGCATCTGCAACGTCAAGGCAGAACGGATCAGAAGTAGCCGAGGGCGGCCTTGGCCTCCTCGGACATCATCTCCGGGCTCCAGGCCGGCCGCAGGACCATCTCGGCCTGGACCGAGGCCACGCCCGGAACGTTCGCGAGGAGCGCCTGCATCTGCTGCTCGATCAGGGGCCCGATCGGGCAGCCCATCGTGGTCAGGGTGTACTCGATGTGAACGTCGCCGCCCTCGGTGACCTCGACGTCGTAGACGAGCCCGAGGTCGACGATGTTGATGCCGAGCTCCGGGTCGTACACGTTCTTCAGCGTGTCGTACACCTGCCCGCTCGTCGGCGCACCCTGGGACGCGGGCGCGGCCGATGCGTCGTCGTTCGGCTCTGGGGCGTCGATGTCGGTCGCGGCCTCGTTCATCGCTTCGTTCCTTCCGGGGTCTCGAACCTCTATCCTAAGGGCGGCCCGCGATTCGGTAGCCATCGGAGGGAGATGACCACGATCCGCGTTCTGATCGTCGACGACCATCCTGTGACCCGCGAGGGACTGCACGCGGCGCTCGACCTGGCGAACGACGTCGTCATCGTGGGCGAGGCCGACAGCGGCGAGACCGCGATCGAGAGGGCCGGCGAGCTCACCCCGGACATCGTCTTCATGGACGTGCGCATGCCCGGCATGAACGGCATCGAGGCCACGAAGGCGATCAAGCAGGCCTCGCCGGAGACAAGGGTGATCCTGTTCACGGTGGACGAGTCCCGCGCCTCGATCTCGGAGGCGATCCAGGCCGGCGTGTCGGGGTACCTGCTGAAGGACGCCGACGCCGACGAGCTGGTGAACGCCGCCAGGCTGGCGCTCGAGGGGAAGGCGGTCATCCACCCGGCGCTCACGGCCGCCTTCATCGAGGAGGTCCAGCTCGCCGAGAAGCGGATCGAGTCGCCCCCGCTGTCGAAGCGGGAGAAGGAGATCCTCCAGAAGGTCGCGTACGGTGCGACCACGAAGGAGGTCGCGCACGACCTCGGGATCAGCCCGCACACGGTGAAGACGCACCTGGAGCGGATCTTCGAGAAGCTCGGCGCGAACGACCGGGCGCAGGCGGTCGCGATCGCGATCCGCACGGGCCTCGTCGATTAGGTCTCCCCCGTTCGGGCGACGGGATCCTCAACCCGAGGGCCGACACGTTCGATACCTCAGGTGATGTCGACCGCGATCCTGCTGTGCGACACGGCGGACGGCCTCGCGCAGCTCCAGTACGCCTTGCTGCGCTCGGGCGCCGAGCTCCAGGTCGAGGCGGTGACCGACGGCGTCCGCGCCGTCGAGGTCGCCTCGCGGATCCACCCCGCCGTGGTCGTGACCGAGATCGGGCTCGAGGGCCTCGCCGGCGCCGAGCTCGTCCGTCGCCTGCTCGCCGTCGTGCCCGATACGCGGGTCCTGTGCTGGACCAGGGTCCCCTCCCCCGAGGCCGCCGCCGAGGTCCTCCGCGCCGGGGCCTGCGGGTACCTGCTCAAGGAGGACGGCCCCGACGCCCTCCTCCGCGCGATCCGGGCGGTGCTCCTCGACACCGTCGCCCTCAGCCGTCGCGTGGCGCTCCGGGTGGCCGAACGCTTCACGGCCGAGACGACCCGGTCCCGTGACCTGGAGGCGCGGTTGCTCGAGACCTCCGAGCGCCTCGAGGAGCTCACGAGCGCGAAGGCCGAGTTCCTCGCGAACGTCTCGCACGAGCTGCGGACACCGGTGACCGTCGCGAAGGGCATCACGTACGTCCTGAAGCGGCGCGGGATCCCGGAGGACGAGCAGGACGAGTTCCTCGGCCAGCTCGAGGGCTCGCTCGAGAAGCTCATCGCGCTCGTCGACGAGATGCTCACGATCGCGGACCTGGACCGCGGCACCCTCTCGCTCAACGTCGCCGAGATGGACGTCGCGCCGCTGCTCCTGAACGCGGCCGACCGGCTCGACCGGCAGTACGCGGACGTCCGGATCGACCGCGCGATCCCCGAGCCGCTGGTCGCATCGGCCGACCCGGTGCGCTTCACCGAGGTCGTCCGCCAGATCCTCGACAACGCCTGCCGGTTCACCGCCGACGGCCGCCCGGTCGAGATCCGCGCCCGCTCGATGGATGAAGGGGTCGTGGTGTCGATCACCGACCACGGCGAGGGCATGGACCGCCGGACGCTGGCGCAGGCCTTCGACGAGCCGTTCACCTCCGGCGAGGAGATCCTGCGCAAGGAGCGCGCCGGCGCTGGGGTGGGGCTGCACATGGCCCGCCAGCTCGTCCTCGCGCACGGCGGGATCATGTGGGCCGATCCGCTCCCGGCCGGCGGGACACGGGTGTCGTTCTGCCTCCCGCACCACGTGGGCGAGCGTGTGACCGTCCAGCCGGCCCTGGACGCCGTCACCCCAGACAACGTCGTGCCGTTCGTTCACCCGGCCGCGGAGGCGGCGAGCTCCTCGTAGCTCGCGGCGACCCTCCCGACGCGTCGGAGCTCGGTCCACAACTCGGTGGCCTCGCCGCCGGTGAAGTCCCTCTCGGCGATCGGCACCTGCTCGAGGAGGACGGTCGGGACCCCGCCCGCGGCGACCTCGAGCGCCAGACGCAGGTTCGCGACGTTCCCCGGGCCGAACGGCGCGTCGCAGACCACCAGCAGATCGGCGGCCTCCATCAGCGCTCGGCACGCCTGCGCGCTCTCGGCGTCGATCGTCGAGAACGGGGGGACGCTCACCCGGACCAGGTTCAGGCGCTCGGCCGCGGCCTGGTCCGTGTCGCTCGCGTGGAGGATCCCGACGCTGACCTCGTACCCGGCCTCGGCGAGCCGACGGAACAGGGGCGCACCCCTGCCGGCGCCGCCCACCACGTGCGCGCGGCGCCCGAGCGCCCGTCCGAGCGCACGCGGCGCGCCGAGCCGCACCGACGGACGCCCGGTCGCGTCGTCGAGGACCACCTCGGCGTCGATGCCATAGACCTCACGCAGCAATCGATGGGTCAGGACGGCGGCCGGATCGCCCTCGGCGACGACCGCCCCGCGGTCGAGCACCACGAGCCGATCGCACGCGATCGAGGCCACGTTGAGGTCGTGGAGGACCGCGAGCACGGCCGTCCCCTCGCGCTCGGCGAGCCGGCGCACGATCGCGAGGACGTCCACGACGTGCCGAACGTCCAGGTGACTCGTGGGCTCGTCCAGCAAGAGCACCGGCGCGTCCAGGGCCAGAGCCTGCGCCAGGATCACGCGTTGGCGCTCGCCACCCGAGAGCTCCTCGAGCGGCCGGTCCGCCAGGTGCTGCACGGAGGCGGCGGTCATCGCAGATCGGGCTCGCGCCCAATCCTCGGGCGACCCGCCGCCCCACGCCGAGGCGTACGGCGTGCGGCCCATCAGCACCATCTCGAGCGCCGTGAACGAGAACGCCGGCAAGACGTCCTGCGGGACCACGGCGACCAGCCGAGCGAGCTCGCGGCCGGGCATCGCGTACGGGTCGCGTCCGGCGACCCGCACCGAGCCGGCGCTCGGCCGAAGGGTCCGCGACGCGACCCGGACCACCGTCGTCTTGCCGGAGCCGTTCGGGCCGACGAGGCCGACGACCTCGCCCGGCTGGACGCGCAGGGAGACATCGCGCAGGGCCGGGAGCGCGGCGCCGTAGCCGGCGGTGACGCCCTCGAGCGCGAGGAGCGGATCAGGCGGCGGCACCCGCGACCCTCCGTTCCCGTCGCAGCAGCAGCAGGAAGAACGGCCCGCCGATCAGCGCGGTGACGGCGCCGAGCGGCAGCTCCTGTGGCGCGATGGCCACCCGCGCGACCAGGTCGGCGAGCACGAGGAACATCGGTCCGGCGAGCAGTACGGCCGGCAGCAGGCGGCGGTGGTCCGCCCCAACGACCAGTCGCAGCAGGTGGGGGGTCATGAGCCCGACGAATCCGATCACGCCGCTGACCGAGACCGCCGCGCCCGTGAGCAGCGCGCCGAGCGCGACCGCCTGCCACTTGAACCCGTCGACGTCGACGCCAAGCTGCGCCGCTCGTTCCTCGCCGAGGGCCACGATGTTCAGGTCGCGGATGAGAACGAGCGACCCGAGGACGCCGAGCGCCACGAGCGGGACCACGACCTCGACGGCGGTCCATCCCCGCGCCGAGAGGCCGCCGAGGAGCCAGAAGTAGATGCTGCGGATCTCCTCGCCCGCGAACGACATGATCAGGGACATCACGGCCGAGATCACGGCCGCCACGGCGATGCCGGCGAGCAGCAGGGTGGCCACGTGGACGGTCGGACCGACCCTCGCGAGCCGGTAGACGAAGAACGCGGTGAGCATCGCGCCGACGAACGCGGCGACGGAGACCCCGAGGCCGCCCAGCAGCGCTCCCCCGCCGACCACGATCACGGCGATCGCGCCGAGCGCCGCACCGCTCGACACGCCGATGATCGCGGGGTCGGCGAGCGGGTTGCGGAACAACCCCTGGAACAGGGTCCCGCTCGTCGCGAGCGCCAGCCCAACGAGCATCGCGAGCGCGACGCGGGGCAGCCGCAGCTGGAGCAGGATCACCTCGATGGAGCGCGGGACGTCGGGACGGTCGATCAGCCCGAGCTTCCACGCCACCAGCCGCAGCGCGGAGCCCGGCGAGATCTCGACCGCCCCGAACCCCACCGCCAGGAGCACCGACGCCACGAGCCCGAGCGCGAGCAGCGCGAGCACGAGCCGATAGCGTCGGACGCCCACTCGCACGTCAGTCCCCCGGAGCGTGGAGCGCGGCCGAGAGCTGCTCGAGCCCGCCGATCACGCGCGGGCCCGGTCGGGTCACGAGATCACCGTCCACCAGCACGATCGAGCCGGAGGCGACCGCGGGGATCGCGCCGAAGCCGGGTCGCTCGGCGACCTTCTCCGCGCTCTTCGCCGACTCGGGCGTCGCGAGGTACACGTCGGGGCCGTCGGCGACGAGGTCGTCCACCGACCATTCGGGATAGTCGCTCGTCGCGTCCGCCGTGACCGGGTCGCAGCCGGCCCGCTCGAGCAGATCGAACAGGAACGTGTCCGGCCCGACCGTGGTGAGGGGCGGGTAGTAGACCTCGAAGAAGCAGCTGACCCGCTCCCCGGCCTGCGCCTCGACGGTCTCGGCGCGCGTGGCCATGTCGTCGGTCAGCGCCTCGGCCGCGTCGGCCGTCCCGGTGAGCTCGCCCACGGTGCGGATGTCGTCGAGGAGGTCGGCGAAGTCCACGGCGTCGAGCGTCACGATGGGCACGCCGAGGTCCCGCAGCTCCGCCTTCCACGCATCGCCGCCGCTGATCGTGAGGAACAGGTCCGGCTCGAGCGCGACGACGCGCTCGACGTTCGGGTCCACGCCGAACTCGCCCGCGCCGCCGACCTGCTCGATCGCCGTGGCCTCCGCGGGGTAGTCGTCGGACGGTCCCGAGACGCCCACGATCCGCTCGCCCACGCCCAGGGCGAACAGGGTCTCCGTCATCGATGGGGCGAACGTGACGATCCGCCGCGGCTCGGCCTCGATCGTCACCTCGACACCGTCGTCGTCGACGAGCGTGACCGGGAACGCGGTCTCCGGCGTCGGCGCCTGCGGGGGTGAGGTGCCGCCGGAAGGGGTATCCGAACCCTCGGAGCACGCGGCGCCGAGGAGCGCCACGGCCACCAGGACCGGGAGGACCCGGATGAGCCGGGAAGGTCGCATACGCGTCTCCTTTCGTGCGAAGGACGACCCGTGCGTTCCCTCGGGGCAGGTCTCCTGGCTCCCGGATCCCCGCTCCCCCGACCCTTCCCGGGATCGCTCCCAGTGGCTCCGTCGGGTTCACTCCCCGGTCACAGTGGCGCGACCGCGCCGGTCTCCCACCGGCTTCCCTGTTCGCGGGGTCGGGATCCGCCCGCCCCGCTTCCGAACCTGCCGGCTGCCGCCGGCAAGGCCACCTCGAGGGCACGAACCTCTGCAGTTGTCGAGGGGATGCTACCGCGGCCGATGCCGGCGTGGGGAGCTTCCGCGATGGCGGGCTGGCCTCGCCTCGTGGACGGCACTATGCTCGATGCGAGGTCGCCGGGTGCACAGGGTCGTCGGGTGTGTCGTTCTTGCCCTGGTCGCCGCCGGTTGTCGGACGGCGGCCGTGTCCGCTCCGCCATCCTCCGGCGGGCCGATCCCCGAGATCCGGGAGTCGCCGAGCCCGTTCCGCGCGGTCACCCTCGGCGATGTCCGAGCCGTGATCCCCAAGGGATGGAACCCGGTCCCCGCGTTCGGCGAGGACGATCCGCGCAAGGGGATCGTGGCATGGCCTCGGCCGGACGCCTGGGAGGACGGGACGATCCGCGAGGGCATGGCGGCGCTGTGGGTCGACGGCGCGAAGGTCGGGGTCCCCTCCGACTACTACTACCTGGCCGCGAAGAGCCACGCGCTCGACCTCGTCGCACGCTCGGGCCGGTGCCGGGTGACCCGCGAGAAGGTGCTCGTCAACCACCTCCCCTCGTACGTGGCCGGGGACGCCGACTCGCCCGGCGACTTCATCGCTCGGGGACACGGCAGGTGCGAGGTGGACGAGGTGCCGACGCGCTGGGCCTACTTCGTCGCCGCACCGGGCTACGGCCCGGCCCGACAGATCGGGATCCCCAGCTCGGGCCTCTACGTGGTCGTCGCCGTGATGCCCGACGGGCCGAAGGCGCCCTCGGTCCTGAACCAGGTCCTGGTGCGCACGGAGTTCGCCGGCGCGACGATCGAGGACTTCATCGCGGCCGCGCGCCCGGCGTGAGGCTCAGCGCGGGTTCCGGTCCACGAACGGCGGGCGCGTGACCGTTGCCGAGGCGCGACGCCCGCGGATGTCGATCGTCACGGCGGCCCCGGGCTCGAACCGCTCGGCGGGCGTGAGGTAGGCCATCGCGATCCCCGTCCCCAGGGTCGGCGAGAACGTGCCGCTCGTGACGCTCCCCACGGCCTCGTCCCCCGAGCGGACCTCCTGGTGCGGACGTGGGATGTGGCGACGTCCCTCGGTGACGAGGCCCCGCAGCCGGGACGGGATCCCGGCGTCGCGCTGGCGCAGCAGCGCCTCGCGACCCGGGAGGTCCTCCTTGTCGAGCGCGACCGCCCACCCGACGCCGGCCTCGAGCGGCGTCCGGTCTGGGAGCAGGTCCTGCCCGTACAGCGGGTAGCCCATCTCCAGGCGCAGCACGTCGCGCGCGCCGAGCCCACATGGCTCGATCCCGAACGCGGCGCCGACGTCGGCCATCTCCTCCCACAGAGCCCCAGCGATCTCGGGCGGGCCGAACAGCTCGTACCCGAGCTCGCCCGTGTACCCCGAGCGCGTCAGCACGATCGGCACGCCGTCGAACGACGCTTCCACACACCCCATGAACCGGAGGTCGGCCACCTCGGGGAACCGTGTGCCCACCGTTTCGAGCGCCCGGGGGCCCTGGACGCCGAGGAAGCACCACGTCGGGTGCGGCTCGACCGCCTCGGCGCCCGCCGTGTCCGAGAGCCGTGCCACCACCCGGTCGGTGTTCGATGCGTTCGGGACCACGAACCACCGAGCCTCGGTGAGTCGGTAGACGATGAGGTCCTCGTCCACGCCGCCGCGCTCGTTCAGGACCAGGTTGTACTGCGCGCGGCCGACCTCCACCTTCGCCAGGTCGTTGGAGAGGGTCCGCTGCAACGCCCCGAGCGCCGCGGCGCCGCGCACGTCGACCTTCCCCAGGTGCGAGAGATCGAACAGCCCGACGCGCTCCCGGACCGCTTGGTGCTCGGCCAACACGCCCTCGTACTCGATCGGCATGAGCCAGCCGCCGAACGGTCCGAGCTTCGCGCCGAGCTCCTTGTGCGTGGGCTCGAGCGGGCTGTGACGGAGCGCGTCGTCCATCGGCTCCATCCTACGTTGACCATCTGGGCGGTAGCATGGTCGATCGATGGGGGACGCGTACGACGTACTCGTGATCGGCGGAGGCACCGGAGGCTACTCCTGTGCCCTGCGTTTGGCGCAGCTCGGCAAGCGCGTGGCGCTCGTCGAGCGGCACGAGCGGATCGGCGGCACCTGTCTGCTTCGTGGATGCATCCCGACGAAGGCCCTGCTGCAGTCGGCCGCCGTGATGGACAGCGTGCAGCGCTCCGAGGAGTGGGGCGTGAAGGCCCAGGGCGAGCCGGACTGGCCGCAGATCCGCGCCTTCGAGGACCGGATCGTCGACAAGCTCGTCAAGGGCGTCACCGGGCTGCTGAAGGGTCGGAAGGTCGACGTGATCCAGGGCACCGCCAAGCTCCTGTCGGGACCGGCGGTCGAGGTCGACGGGCGGAGGATCGAGGCGACGGACGTGGTCCTCGCCACCGGGTCCCGACCCAATCTCCTGCCGGGTCTCGAGGTCGGGGACCGGATCGTCACCTCGGATCAGGCGCTGTGGCAGCCGGCGCCGGCGTCGGCCGTGATCATCGGGGCCGGAGCGATCGGCCTGGAGTTCGCCAGCTTCTACCGCTCGTTCGGGGCGGAGGTCACGGTGCTCGAGATGCTGCCGGCGCTCGCGCCGCTCGAGGACGCCGACGTCTCGAAGGAGATCGCGCGGGCCTTCCGCAAGCGGGAGATCACCGGCGTCCCGGGCGCCTCGGTCACGGAGGTCGCGGACACGGGCTCCGCCGTCCGCGTCGCGTACGAGGCGAAGGGCACGGCGACGACGGTCGAGGCCGAGATCTGCCTCGTGGCCGTCGGCCGCGGCCCGGTGACCGACGGGCTCGAGCTCGAGGCCGCCGGCGTCGAGCTCGACCGCGGGTTCGTGAAGGTGGACGGGCAGCTCCAGACGAGCGCGCCGCACGTGTGGGCGGTCGGGGACGTGGCGGCCACTCCCCTGCAGCTCGCGCACGTCGCGTTCACCGAGGGCTACGCCGTCGCCGAGCGCATCGCCGGCATCGACGTGCCCGAGATCGACTACGCGGGGATCCCGCGCGTCACGTACTGCACCCCCGAGATCGCCTCGGTCGGCCTCACCGAGGTCCAGGCCGTCGAGCGAGGTCACGAGGTCGACGTCGAGGTCTTCAACTTCCAGGGCGTCGGCAAGGCGAACATGGTGGGCGAGGGCGGCATCGTGAAGATCGTCGCCGGCAAGGGCGGCGGTCCGGTGCTCGGCGTCCACATGGTCGGTCCGCACGTCACCGACCTCGTCGCCGAGACCATGCTCATCGTGAACTGGGAGGCGGTGCCCGCCGAGGTCGCGGCGCTGATGCACCCCCACCCCAGCCTGTCCGAGGCCATCGGCGAGGCGCACCTGGCGCTCGCCGGCAAGCCGCTGCACGGAGCCTAGGAGCGTCGTGGCGACGAAGATCGACGAGACGGCGATGACGGCCGAGCGCGACTGGCGCGCGGGCCTCTCCGACGACCAGCTCCGCGACGTCCTGCACATGCTGAAGCTGTGCCGGTTCTTCGACGAGCGGATGGAGGCGCTGTACCGGCAGGGACGGCTGCCCGGCGCGATCTACTCTGGTCGCGGGCAGGAGGGCACGCACGTCGGGGTCGCGTACGCCCTGCGCGCGGACGACTCGCTGTTCCCCACGCACCGCGACCTGTCCGCGCAGCTCACGAAGGGTCTCGACCTGAAGCGCGTGATGGCGCAGTTCTGGGGCCGGATCGACGGGTACACGCGCGGCCGCGACGGCAACAGCCACATCGGCGACTGGTTCGGGAACCGGACCTGGACGGTGATGTCGCACCTGCCGATCGCGTACCCGGTCGCGTGCGGCGCGGCGCTCGCGTACAAGCGCCGGGGCGAGCCGCGGGTCGCGATGGCGATCTGCGGCGACGGGGCGACGTCGAACGGCCGGTGGCACGAGGCGCTGAACACCTCCGCCGTGTACCAGCTGCCGGTCGTGTGGGTCGTGAACAACAACCAGTGGGCGTACTCCACGCCGAACGAGCTCGAGATGCCCACGCCGACGATCGCCGAGCGCGCGGACGCGTACGGCATGCCGGGCGTCCGCGTCGACGGCCAGGACGTGCTCGACGTCTACCGGGTGGCGCACGAGGCGGTCGAGCGCGCCCGCGAGGGCCTCGGCCCGACGCTGATCGAGTCGGTCAGCCTCCGCTGGCGCGGCCACGCCGGTCACGACCCGGCGAAGTACGTCCCGAAGGCGCTGCTCGACGAGTACATGGAGACGAAGGACCCGGTCCGCCGGTTCCAGGACCTCCTGGTCGCCCACGAGGTCGTGGACGAGGCCGCCGTCGCCGAGATCGACGAGCGCATCAAGGGCGAGTTCCAGGAGGGGTACGAGTTCGCGCAGTCCTCGCCGTTCCCGGTTCCCGAGGAGGCCACGATGGGCCTGTGGGTCGAGGACGGGTACTGGCAGCGTGAGCCCTCGCGCGAGGGCGGGACCGAGGCCTGATGGCGACGAAGACGCTCGAGGCGGGCGCGGCGGGCCACGGGGCCGAGCCTCGCGGCAGGCGGACCGAGGCGGGCGAGGCCACCTACCTCATCGCGATCGCCGAGGCCCTGTGGGAGGAGATGGAGCGCGACGAGCGCGTGTTCCTCCTCGGCGAGGACATCGGCGTCTACGGCGGCGCCTTCAAGGTCACCGAGGGCTTCATCGAGCGCTTCGGGTCCGAGCGCGTCATGGACACGCCGATCGCCGAGGAGACGATCGTCGGGATGGCCCTCGGCGCCGCGATGGAGGGGTTCCGGCCGGTGGCCGAGTTCCAGTACGCCGACTTCATGTCGAGCGGGTTCGACGAGATCACCACGGCGCTCGCGCGGTACCACTACCGCAGCGGCGTCCCCGCGCCCGTCGTGCTCCGGGCGCCGTCGGGCGGCGGGGTGCGCGCCAGCAGCTTCCACTCGTTCAACCCCGAGCCGTGGTTCGCGCATACGCCGGGCCTCAAGGTGATCTGCCCGGCCTTCCCGGGGGACGCCAAGGGCCTGCTGAAGTCGGCGATCCGCGACGACAACCCGGTCGTGTTCCTCGAGCACAAGTGGATCTACCGACGGGTGAAGGAGGTCGTGTCCGAGGACCCCGACTTCCTGGTCCCGATCGGGAAGGCGAACGTCGTGCGTCCCGGGACGGACGTCTCGATCGTGACGTACGGGATGATGGCCCATCAGGCGCTCGAGGCCGCCGAGGAGTTGGCGCAGCGCGGGGTGTCGGCCGAGATCGTCGATCTGCGCACGATCCAGCCGCTCGACACGCCGACGGTGCTGGAGTCGGTGGCCAAGACGAGCCGCTCGCTCGTCCTGTACGAGAGCCACCGGTTCCTGGGCGTGGGCGCCGAGGTCGCGTCGGTGATCGCCGAAGAGGCCTTCGAGCACCTCGACGCGCCGGTCGCGCGGCTCGCACCGCCGAACGTCCCCGTGCCGTTCTCCCCCACGCTCGAGGACGCGTACCTGCCGCAGGTGTCGGACATCGTCGGCGCGGTCGACGAGCTCATCGCGTGGTGACGGGGAGGATCCCATGACGTCCGTGAAGATGCCCCAGCTCGGCGAGACCGTCGTCGAGGGCACGATCCTCAAGTGGCTCAAGGCCGAGGGAGACGCCGTCGAGGTCGACGAGCCGCTGTTCGAGATCTCCACCGACAAGGTCGACACGGAGGTGCCGTCGGTGGCGTCCGGGACGCTGACGAAGATCCTCGTTCCCGAAGGGTCGACCGTCACGGTCGGGACCGAGCTCGCGGTGATCGAGGGCGAGGGCGATGGCGCCGAGGCTCCCGCGGCGGAGGGTGGCGCGGCGGAGCCTTCTCCGCAGCCCGCTGTGGCGCCCGCCCAGGGCGAGCCGGCGGGGGGCGGTCCGGACGGCGGCTCGGGAGGCTCCCCGGCCCCGGCCCCGGCTCCGGCCCCGGCTCCGGCTCCGGCCCCGGCTCCGGCGGCGGTCGCTCCCACGCCGGCGCCCACGGCGACGACGGCGCAGGCGGCTCCGCTCCCCGACCGGGGGCCGCGTTCCCAGATCCTGTCGCCGCTCGTGCGTCGGCTCGCCGCAGAGCACGGTGTCGATCTGTCCACCGTGCAGGGGACCGGGACGGGTGGACGGATCACGAAGAACGACGTGCTGTCGGCCGCCGCCGCGGGACCCGCTCCGACCGCCGCCCCCGCCGCGACGGCTGCGGCTCCGGCGGCTCCGGCCGCGTTCCAGGGCGCCCCGGTGCCTGCCCCGGCCACGGCGGCGGGGGGTGAGGAGGTCGTGCCGGTACCGCGCGTGCGGGGCCTGATCGCGGAGCACATGAAGCGCTCGCTCGAGGTCTCGGCCCGGGCCTGGAACGCCGTCGAGGTCAACATGGAGAACGTCGCCCGGCTCCGCGAGCGGTTGAAGGACGCGTTCAAGGCCCGCGAGGGGTTCAGCCTCACGTACATGCCGTTCGTCACCCGCGCCGTCGCCGAGGCGCTCCTCGCGTACCCGATGGTGAACTCGGAGCTGCGCGGCGACCAGATCGTCGTGAAGCACTACGTGAACATGGGGATCGCCGTGAGCTACGACGAGGGGCTCATCGTGCCGGTGCTCAGGGGCGCGGACACGATGAACCTGCTCGGGATCGCCCGTGGCATCAACGACCTCGCGTCGCGCGCGCGGGCCAAGCAGCTGAAGCCCGACGAGATCCACGGCGGGACGTTCACGATCACGAACCCCGGACCGTTCGGCTCGCTCATCAGCGTCCCGATCATCAATCAGCCCGAGAGCGGGATCCTGGGGTTCGACACGGTCGAGAAGCGGCCCGTGGTGATCGACGACGCGATCGCGATCCGCCACATGGTCTACCTGTCGCTCTCGTGGGATCACCGGCTGATCGACGGCGCCCTCGCGTCGCAGTTCCTGTCGCGGGTGAAGCAGAACCTCGAGACGTGGGACTTCGCCGAGGACCTGGCGCTCTGAGCGAGATGCGCTCCGGGCGGCTGATCCGGCCCGCCGGTCCGATCGCGTACGCCGAGGCGAACGCGTTCATGCACGAGCTCGCCGAGGCGCGTCTCCGCGGCGACGGGCAGGACACGCTGATCCTGCTCGAGCATCCCCCGGTGTACACGGCGGGACGGACCTCGAGGGACGACCACGTCGTGTGGACCGAGGAGCGCATGCGCGCCGCGGGTGCCGAGTTCCACGTCATCGATCGCGGGGGCTCGCTCACGTTCCACGGCCCCGGGCAGCTCGTCGGCTACCCGATCGTCGACCTGGGCTCGCGGCCCGAGGCGCTCGCGCACGTGCGCAAGCTCGAGGAGGTCGTGATCCGCTCGGCCGCGGACGTCGGGATCGCGGTGCACCGGAGCGACGTGCAGACCGGCGTCTGGTCGGGCGACCGCAAGGTCTGCGCGATCGGCGTCCGCCTGATGCGGATGCGCGTGTCCCTGCACGGGTTCGCGCTGAACTGCACCACCGACCTGTCCTGGTTCGACGCGATCGTCCCGTGCGGCCTGGGCCACACGGGCGTGACCTCGCTCTCCGAGCTCGCGGGGCGGGACGTGACCGTGGACGAGATGGCGCCGATCGTCGCCCGCAGGTTCGAGGAGGTCTTCGACCTCCGGTTCGAGCGGGAGGAGCGCGCGTGGCCGAGGACGATCGCCGCGCCGGCGACGACGGGGTGACGTCGCGCATCCACGAGGCCGCCGCGCGCGGGTACGAGGCCGGGATCGAGCATTACCGGCGCGGCCGCCCGACGTACCCGGACGACGCGGTCACCTACCTCGTCCAGCAGCTGCGCATCGGAGCCGGGATCGACGTGCTCGAGCTGGGCGCGGGAACCGGCCGGTTCACCGAGCTGATCGTCCACACGGGCGCGGCGATCACCGCGGTCGAGCCGGTCGCGGCGATGCGCGAGGTCCTCGAGCGAGCGTGCCCGACCGTCGACGTCCTCGACGGGACCGCCGAGGAGATCCCGCTCCCCGATGGCTCCGAAGACGCCGTGCTGGCCGCGCAGGCGTTCCACTGGTTCGACGGCGAGCGGGCGCTCCCGGAGATCCACCGCGTCCTGCGGCCGGGCGGTCGCCTGGGTCTGATCTGGAACGCCCGAGACGAGACGAGCGACTGGGCCGAGCGGCTCACGGCGATCTTCGATCGCGTGGCCGGTCCGGACATGCCCCGGTACCGGGACCGGACGTGGCGCCGCGCGTTCGAGCGGACCGACCTGTTCGGCCCGCTGCACCGCTCCCTCGCCTGGCATGCGCACGCGGTCACTCGGGAGGGGTTCCTCGACCGCGTGCTGAGCGTGAGCTACGTCGCGAGCGCTCCGGCCGACGAGCGGGCGCGCGTGCTCGACGAGGTGAACCGGCTGCTCGACACCGATCCCGAGCTCGCCGGCAGGGACGAGATCCTCATGCCCTACCGCACCGACGTCTTCTGGTGCGAACGACGCTGACATCGAGCCGGACCGAACCGCCGCCCGCGCTCCGACGCCGGCATGGACGCCGGCGGGGTCGCCGGCCGGCGAGCTACGCGTCGGCCACGAGTGCGTACCGCGGACGGCGCTCGAGCAGGCCGAGCGGCCAGGGCTCGTGCATCTCGGCCGCCCACTCCACGTCGCGCAGGCGCTTGATCCGCACGGCGCGCCAGCCGGCCCGGTAGACGGACTCGACCATCGGTAGGGGGCTCGACTGCCGCGCCAGCGGCAGCTCGCGTAGGACCTCGTCGGGGTACGGTGCGTGATGGTCGTCCGGGAGACCCATCAACGAGCGCAGGGCCTCGGCGACCAGGTCCCGCACGCGTGTCAGTGGATCCCGCTGGCCCCAGACGCCCTCGAACAGGACGAGCCGGCCGCCGGGGGCCATGACCTCGCGCCACGCGCGCAGGGCGCCGTCGGGGTCCGGCAACGTCCACAGGACGTGACGCTCGACCACGGCATCGAAGGGACCCGTCGGCGGCTCGGACCCCGAGCCCACGACGAACTCGAGCTCGAGCCCGCGCTCGGCGGCCTTCCGTTTGGCGACCGCGAGCATGCCCTCGGACAGGTCCAGGGCGGTCACGCGGTGACCGATGTCGGCCGCCAGCAGCGACAGCGCGCCGGTCCCCGCGCCCACGTCGAGCACCCTGGCCGGCGGCTCCGGCAAGGCCTCGCCGAGCGCCTGCCGCCAGGCCGCGGCCTCGAGGGGGTCGCTGATCGCGTGCGACTTCGCCTCGTCGTACGTGTGCGAGTCGCGGTCCCACCACTCGCGGATCGTGTCGTGGACGTCGGCCATCGCTCCGACCTCCTCTCCCCTGCTGTCAGAACAGCGCGTTCGCCATCTTGCGCCGGTACTCGGGCACGAGCTCGTGCTCCTCACCGAGGACCGCGAAGACCTCCAGCATCGCCTGCCGCGCGTCGGGATCGTCGCCGAGGGCGCCGACCATGCCGTCGAGCGCCTCCCGGTACTTCCCCTGGGCGGCCAGCCGCTTCGCCGACGCGAGCGTGCCGGGCTCGGAGACGCCGGCCCACGATGCGACCTCGAGCTCCGCGAGGAGCTTCTCGGCCCCGGGGTCCGGGAGCAGCGGCATCAGGGTCTGCCGTGCCTCGGACGCCGCGCCCCGCTGTGCGAGGACCCGCCCGAGCCCGAGCCGCGCGGCGCGGTCGTTCTCGTCCGTCTCGAGCGCCTCGCGGTACCTCGACTCGGCGTCGCCGAGGTCGCCGTCGATCTCCTCGTCGAGGTCCTCCTGTGCGCCGCTGTCGGCCTCGGTGGGCAGGAGCCGGTCGACGAACTCGTTCACCGCGGGCTCGGGGTAGGCGCCGATGAACATGTCCACCGCGGCGCCGTCGCGGAAGCCGACCACCGTCGGGATGCCCTGCGACTTCACGGCCTGGAGCAGCGCCTGCCCCACGGCCTGCGAGTCGACGTCCACCTTCGCCACCAGGAACGCGCCCTTGCGCTCCTCGGCCACCTTCTCGAGGATCGGGCCGAGCACCCGGCACGGACCGCACCAGGCCGCCCACAGGTCCACCACGACCGGACGCTCCTTCGAGCCCTCGATCACCACCTGCTCGAAGTTCTCGTCCGTGACCTCGATCACGTTCGTCGTCGCCACCGTCTCCATCCTTCCCACCTTTCCCCTCAGGCTACCTTCGCCCGGCGCAACAGCAGGGCGTTCAGCGCCACCAACAGGCTCGACCCGCTCATCGCGAGCGCCGCGATCTCGGGCCTGAGCGTGAGGCCGGCCCACGCGAACGCGCCGCCGGCGATCGGCAGGGCGAGCGCGTTGTACCCGACCGCCCAGCCGAGGTTCTGTCGCATCTTCCGCACGGTCGCCCGCGAGAGGCTCATCGCGGTCGCGACGTCAGCGGGGTCCGCACGCATCAGCACGACGTCGGCCGTCTCCATCGCCACGTCGGTGCCGGTGCCGATCGCGATCCCGACGTCGGCCCGTGCGAGCGCCGGCGCGTCGTTCACCCCGTCGCCCACCATGCCGACCGTGCGGCCCTCGGCCTGGAGGGCCGAGACCTGCCGCTCCTTGTCCTCGGGCCGCACCTCCGCCAGCACGCGCGTGATCCCGAGCTCGCGGGCCACTCGTTCGGCCGTCGCGCGATTGTC
>DASTPT010000108.1:0-38251 GCA_035762085.1 Actinomycetota bacterium
CGAGGTGCGAAGGCCCTGGTCACGGCCACTATGGGCGTGCGACCGAGATGGACGTCCCGCTGCTGTCGCCGTCCGGGTCGTGGTTGTCGCCGGATGCGTAGGACAGCCCCGACATCGCGATCGACACCACGCTGAACGTGACCCGCGCTCGCGAGGTCGCCCACCGCTTCGTGATCCTGCACGCGCCGTTCGAGTTCGTGGTGCACGACACCGTTGTGGAGCTGGAGTTCCAGCGGGCCCGCACGAGGACGCCGGGGAGGGGAGCCTCGGCCTGGTCGTGCACCCGGACGGTCACACGGGCCTCCCACCGCTTGGCGGTGACCTGCACGCTCGCGCCGTCGAGATCGCCGACGTGCATCGTCTCGGACGGTGGCGGGGGTGGCGGAGGCGGGGGCGGCGGCGCGGAGCCGACGGGCCCGCGCGACAGGTCGAGCTCGAAGGAGCCGCCCAGGCCGTCGTTCGGGCTGTCGGCGAACGGGTAGACCTCGATCGTGTAGGTGCCGGGGATCGTGGGCATCGCGTGGAGCGTCTCCTGCCGGCCGATCCCGCACTCGTTGCCGAGCGCGCACATGCTCTCGTCGAGGACGATCCCGGTGGGGTCGATGAGACGGGTGTCCAGGTCGGGCGACCAGTTGTCGTCGAGACACCCGAAACCGGCGAAGTAGAACGTGCACTTGCCGCCGACCAGGATCGTCGCGGCGATCGGCACCCCGAGGGCGTCGTCACCGATCGTGAAGGTATGGGTCCACAGCCCGTCGTCCGACACGCTCGCACTGACGTGGCTGTGGGCGGGGAAGACGGTCTGGCCCGCCACGCCCCTCGCCTGGGCGGCCATCGCGTAGGCGTCGAGCAGGCCCGCGCCCCAGTCGTTGTCCTTGCCGGATGCGCCCCGGTCACGCGCGGTGTCCTCGACGGCGGAACGCACCTGGGCGGGCGTCCAGCCGGGCTTCGCCTCGAGCGCGAGCGCGATGGCGCCCGCCGCGAACGGCGTAGCCATCGAGGTGCCTCCATACGTCACGTAGCCGGCGGCGGTGCCCTGCTCCGCCGCCGTGATGGTCACGCCGGGGGCGACCACGTCGGGCTTCACGCGTCCATCCAGCGTCGGGCCTCGGCTGGAGAAATGGGCGAGATGCACGCCGTCGGAGTGGTTCTGGGCGCCGATCGAGGCCGACCAGTCGGCGACCGCCCCGATCGTGATCGCGCCCATCGCGGCGCCCGGGGACCCGATCCAGTACGGCGCATCGCCCGAGTTGCCGGCGGCGACGACGGCGACCTTGCCCCCCTCGACGGCGGCGTTCACGGCCGTGCTGAGCGCGTCCGTGCCGTCGGAACCGAGGAGCGATCCGAGGCTCATCGAGATGATGTCCACGGTCGGCCGGTCGGCGCACCAGCCGATCGCCGCGATGATGGCGTCCGTCGTGCCCGAGCCCTGCTTGTCGAGCACCTTCCCCGCGACCAGCGAGGCGCCGGGCGCGACGCCGCCGAACCGCGCCGCGTTGGCTCCGCCGCTCCCGTCACCCAGCAGGATCGACGCCACGTGCGTTCCGTGTCCGTGGTCGTCGTAGGGGACGGTGCCCGAGCCGACGAAGTCCCGGAACACGATCGCCTTCGAGTCGAGCTGCTCGTGGTTCGGATCGACGCCCGTGTCGAGCACGCACGCCTCGACGCCGGCGCCGGTGAGGCCGAAGCCCCCTCGGGCGCGGTCGACACCGAAGTCCGCCCGCGCCGCATCCATCGTGGCTCGGACGGTGATGTTCGCCTCGACGCGCTCGACGCCGGGCATCCGGGCCAGCGCGACCGCCTGCCGGCCGGACACGGTGGCCGAGAACCCGTCGACGATCGGCAGCCGGCGCAGCACGCGGAAGGCACCGACGGCGCGCCTCGAGCCGGCGACGCCGACGGTCCCGTCCGTGGTCACGACGACGTCGTAGCGGGTGTCGACGGGCTTGCCGCGCATCCTCGCCTCGAGCACGTCGCCGAGGCCGTTCCCGTTGACGTCGCGCAACGCTGCGACCGGAACCGCGGCCCGCCGCGGGTCGGGCGAGGACGCGGCCGACGCGGGAGCGGCCATCGACGCCGCGAGCGTCAGGCACAGCGCGAGCGACAGACCGAGCGAGCGACGCATGACGTTCCTCCTCGAGGGATGGGTCGAGGATAGGGGTGGATCAGTGCGCGGTCGATAGGACCTAGGTCGTAGGAACACGCGCCCCGTCCGGCTCGATCGAAGGCCCGACCTGCAGCGTTCGGCCGGTGCGACGCGTCTCCACGGTCGGCCGTCGTCTCGGGTATCGTCCCGCGGATGACGACGACGACGATCCGACGAGCGGTGCTGCTCGCGCTCGCGCTCGCGCTGGTCGTGCCGGCGCGGGCGCTCGGCGGCGAGCAGCTCGATCCGAACCTCGGCGACGAGGTGCTCGGCAAGGCGGGGGGCGTGCGGTACGCGTCCGACTCGACGCCGTACGCGATGAGCGGCTACGGGGAGGTGGACGTGGGCTGCGGGGGGACCCGGTGGCACCTGCTGGGAGGCGGGACGCGAGCGGACGGGCCCTTCGCGCAGGCGTGGCTCGGCTCGAACCGGCCGCTCGACCACGACGACGTCGACCTCGCCGGAGACGACGGCTGGAAGGGAGCCGGCTACGGACCTGCGGGCGCCGACGGGCTCACCGGATACAGCGCCTGCGTTCGGGACCGCGCCGTCCGCTATCGGCGGGTGGAGGTCGCCGACGACGCGACCGCCGACCGCACCGGCACGATCGACTGCGGTGGCGACCGCTGGCATCTCGTCAGCGGCAGCGCGACCATCGCCCCGACCGGGAGCTGGACGCACTCCTCCTACCCGGTGGACGGCGACGACCCGGACCGCGCGCCCGACGACATCTGGACCGCACGGGTCTACGACGCGGTCGATGGGATCGGCGGGTTCGCGGCGTACGCCGTGTGCGTGAAGGGCACGGACGTGCGGTACGTGAAACCAGCCGTCGTCACGATCGCGGCGGGGGCGTCGGTGCGGCGGAGCGCCCCGTGTCGGAACGACGAGCACGTGGTGGGCGGGGGCGCGCGGCTGAGCGGTCCCGCGGACGAGGCTCGGCTGGTCGCGAGCGTTCCGTACGACGACGGGGACGCCGACGTGGCCCCGGACGACGGCTGGCGGGTCGAGGCGGACAACCTGGCCGGCGACGGCAAGGCGCTCAGGGCCTTCGCGATCTGCCTCGGCTGAACCGGCTGCGACGAGCCCGTGGCCCGCGCGGCCGGCCGCTCAGGGTCGGTGGGGGCTCGTGCCGATACCTCTCGGGGATACCGGGAGGAGCCGGGCATGGCCGAACGCAGGAACCGAGGCCGCGAGCTGCGAGCGCTGTGGGCGACGCTCGCCGTCATCTGCCTGCTCGGGGCCGGGGCCGCGTACGGCGCGACCCGATACCTCCAGAGCGAGCTCGAGGCCGACGCGACCCAGGACGCCCGCAAGCTGACGAACGAGGTGCTCGAGCCGCTGCTGTCCGCGAAGGAGGTGTCGGCCCCGATCCGCGGCGACCACTACGGCGCGCTGCTCGCGGAGGTCCGCGAGCGGGTGCTCGCCGGGCCGATCACGGGGATCCGTCTGTGGGCGCAGGACGGCACGGTCCTGTTCTCCGATGACCGGCAGATGGTCGGGGAGCGGGAGGCGAGGATGCGCGGGGACGTCTACGCCTCGATCGCCGGCTCCTCGGAGAGCGTCGTGGAGGGGGACGAGTTCCACACGCTCACATCGATGCGCGTCGGCCAACCCCCGACCATCGTGACGGCCGAGCTGATCCGCTCGCACGCGGCGATCGTCGAGGAGTCGCGGGAGCAGTGGTACCCGTGGGTCGGCCGAGGGCTGACCGCGGCGGGGGTGCTCGCCGTGCTCTGGGTCGTGACCGCGATCGCGTTCTCGGTGGTCGGCGTCGCGCAGGCCCGCCGCGCGGAGCACCGGAACCCCGAGGTCGCCGCGCCGCCCGCTCGCGCCGAGCGCGTGACGGCGCACGTCGCCGCCGCCCCGGTGGCCGCCCCGGGGCGTCCGGCGAGCGACGAGGATCTGCCGGCCTACATGCGGCCCGGCTTCCGCGAGGAGGTCGAGGCGCGCCGTCGGATGGAGATGGAGGGCATGTCGGCCGACAGGTAGCCCGAGAACCGCGCCATCGGCCGCGGTGGGCTACGCCGTAGGGCGAACGGGCCACGGCACGCGTGTGATGTCCTCCGGCCCCCCGATCACAGACGCTCGACCCATATCCCTGGAGCGCGCGCGGCGCTACCGTCGACCCACCTGCGGAACGGAGGAAGACGGTGACCATCACCGGAGACACGAGCCCGGCGCGTACCTGGGGCGCTCTTCGGCCCGCGCCGAGGATGTTCGAGTCCCCGGTGGGCGCGCGGGTCCACGTCATCGAGCCCGGACGGCGGCCGTGGGAGGGGACCGTGTTGGGGATCCGGCTCGGTCTGCGGTGCTGGTACCTGCAGATCGCGCGCGACGACGGCCGCGTGCGCTCCGTCGCCGCGCATCACGTCGCCTGAGCCGCCGACACGGACCGCACGACGTCGTGCCACGCGGCGGGCGTCAGCAGCCCCCGATGGTGGAAGAACACCGTCTGGGCGAGGGCGCGGAACCACCGGCTGTCGAGCGCCGCGTCGATGAGCGCGTTCGGCGGCCCCGAGTCCAGGCCGATCCGCATGGCCCGCTTGGCGGGGGAGCGGCGGTAGGCGCTCGCGAGCGCGCGAGCCGGTGACGGCCCGCCGTCCAGGAGGTGTCCGGCGATCGCGAGCCCGGCGAGCCGCCCCGACCGCAGCGATGAGTGGATCCCGCCGCCCGTGAGCGGCGACACCAGCCCCGCGGCGTCGCCGACCAGAAGGACGTCGCGTGACGCGAACGGCCGCACGGGTCCGCCGACCGGGATCGGGCCGCCGCGCCGCCCGATCACTCGCGCCGCGCCCAGGTCGACGACCCGCGCGACGCGGTCGACGAAGGCCTTCAGGTCGGGCCGCTCCGGCCGCCGGGAGGCCAGCCCGACTTGCGTGATGCCGACGCCCGGGACGATCCAGCCGATGTAGCCGGGCGCGAGACGGGAGTCCAGGAACACGTGCAGCCGGTCGTCCAGGCTGCCGGCGCCCTCGAGCTCGAGCTCGACACCCGCGAGGAACGAGCGGTTCGTCCCGAGGCCGGCGCGCCGCGCCACCCGCGATCGTGGGCCGTCCGCGCCCACGAGGATCCGGCCGCTGCGCTCGCGCGGGAAGGGACGACCGCACCGGATCTCGGCTCCCGCGTCCTCGGCCCGGCGCGCGAGGTCGCGCAGGATCGCTCCCGTGTCGGTCGCGAGGAAGTAGTAGCCGGGCGCATCCAGGTCGATCCATCGCAGCGACGGCCCGTACAGTCGGACGCCGCGGATCTTCCGGGTCGCCTCGAGCGGCAGGTCCTCCTCGTCGGCGACCTCCTTCACCAAGAGCCCGGTCGTGTGGACGGCGTCTCCGAGGTCGCGCTTGCGCTCCCACACCACCGTCCGGAGCCCACGTGCGGCGCAGGCCCGCGCGCACGCCAGGCCGGCGAACCCGCCCCCCACGATCTCGACGTCCACCTCGGCGGTCCAGCCCACACCGCTGCTCTACCGTGCGGGGGGGCGACGGCGCCAGAGGCGTTGCAGGCTCGTGACGGGTTCGCCACACGGATGCCACGCGTGACCGTCGCGTTTGCCCAACCGCTGCCGGTCGTGGAAGTATCGGAACCTTCCCGACCCCCCGAGGAGGTGCCCATGGGTTCCCGTGCGCGGCCCCGAGGCATGCTGGTCCGGTCCATCACCCTGGCGCTGGCGACCGGGCTCGTCGCGGCTCCGACCGCCGGAGCAGACGACGGTTTCCTGACGTCCGAGCCGGAGATGCTCGCACTGAGCGGATCGGCTCCCGCTGGCTCGTCCCTGAAGGCGCTGATCAGCAGCGGGGACGTGATCGATGGGTTCGAGTTCCAGGGCATCCCCGACGGGATCGGCGTCATGCCGGGTCCCGGCGGGAGCGCCGTGGCGTTCGTCAACCACGAGGAGTCCCGCGTGCCCTTCCAGGGCCAGGCGGACTTCCAGGACGCCTCGGTCTCTCGGCTGACGCTCAATACGACGCCGGGCGATCACGAGGGCGCGGTGCTCGACGCCTCGGTCGCGATCCCGGCGAGCGCCGGGTTCATCCGCTTCTGCTCCTCGACGATGGTCGGTCCGGCCGAGGGCTTCACCCGGTACACGTACCTCACGGGCGAGGAGTCGAACGACAACCTCGACGTGCCGACGGGCGCGCCGTACGGACCCGACCCCTCGATCGCCCCCCAGCGCGAGGCGGGGCTGGCGGTGATCCTCGACGGCGAGACCGGTGAGTACGCGGCGGTCCCGGGCATGGGACGGCACAACCACGAGAACGTGACCGCGGTGCCGGGCGGATGGGACCAGATCGCGCTGATCTCCGGCGACGACACGTTCAGCGCCCCGTCCTCGCAGCTGTACCTGTACCTCGCGGATTCCGAGAGCGACCTGTGGGCCGACCACGGGAGCCTGTGGGCGTTCCGCGTCACGCGGACCGACGAGGGCAAGGTCGATGCCGCCGACCCGTTCAACGGGGCGAACGACTACGGCGACATCGAGGATGGCGACGACTGGAAGGGCCGCTTCATCCGCGTCCCGACGAAGATCGCGAAGGGGCTCACCGCGCAGGAGCCGCAGGCCGCGCTCGAGGACTGGTCGAACCGGAACAACGTGTTCCAGTTCGTCCGCGTCGAGGACATCGACTACGACCGGAACGACCCACGCGTCATCTACTTCACGGACACGAGCACGACGCGCGTCGTCCCGAACCTTGACACCGGTCGGCTGATGCGCGCCTCGTCCGGTGCGGGGCTGTACGACCGGGGCCGGGTGTTCCGGATGGAGTTCGACGAGGACAACCCTCGGCGCGTGACCAGCTTCTCGATCTTCCTGAACGGTGACGCCGGCGAGCCGAGCGTCCCCGGCGGCCCGATCCTGTCGCCGGACAACCTCGGGACGAGCGAGAACAGCATGATGGTCCAGGAGGACGCGACGAACGCGAAGGTCTGGATGTACGACTTCTCATCGGAGACGTGGGCCGTCGTCGCGCAGGTGACCGACTCCCAGTCGGAGTCGAGCGGCATCGTCGACGCCTCCGAGTGGTTCGGGCCCGGCGCGTGGCTGCTGGACGTCCAGGCGCACAACCCGGCGCTGTTCGTCGAGCAGCAGCAGATCGGTTCCACCCTGTTCAAGCAGGAGGCCGGACAGTTGCTCCTGATGAAGATCCCGGGCAGCTAGCCGAGGCCGAGCGTGGGAACGGGACGGCCGGGGGCACACCCCCGGCCGTCCCCCGAGCGACCGGAAGGGTGGGATGGGTGAGCGGGTCGACATCGGCGACGTCCGGGTCTGGGTCGAGCGCCGGGGCCAGGGACCGGACGTCCTGCTGATCGGGGGTCTCGGGGACCCGGCCGAGGCCTGGCAGCCGCAGCTCGAGGGGCTCGCGGACCGTTACCGACTGATCGCCTTCGACAACCGCGGGGCGGGACGGTCACCGCCTCCCGAGGGTCCGCTCTCGCCGGCCACGATGGCCGACGACGCCGCCGCGTTGCTGCGGGCCCTCGAGGTCGGGAGCGCGCACGTCGCCGGGTTCTCGATGGGGAGCGCCATCGCCCAGGAGGTTGCGCTCCGGCACCCCGGCCTCGTCCGCAGCCTGGTCCTGGTGAGCACCTACGCGCGCATGGATGCGCTCGCCCGCGCTCAGTTCGCGTTCTGGCGATGGCTGCCGGAGGTGGCGCCGAGCGAGAGAGCCTTCTACGAGGCGTTCTTCACCTGGGTGTACACGCCGCGCGCGCACGAGGACGGCTCGGTTCCGACGTTCGTCGAGGAGTCGCTGGCGTTCCCGCACCAACAGTCGCTCGAGGCCTTCCGGGCGCAGATCGATGCCTGCACGGTGCACGACACCCCTCGATCGCCTGTCGCAGATCGCCGCGCCCACGCTCGTCGTCTCCGGCGAGCTCGACATCCTGTTCCCGCCGCGCTACGGGGCCGCCGTCGCCGAGCGGATCCCGGGCGCCCACTTCGAGATCTGGCCGGGCGAGGCCCACCAGCCCTTCCAGGAGGCGCCGGACGTGTTCAACGCTCGCATCGACGCCTTCTGGCGCGAGGTCGAGGAGGCTTGAACCACCGGCCGGACCGACGCCGCAAGTCAGAAGGTGCGAGAGGGGGGAGTTGAACCCCCACGCCCTTTCGGGCACCGGATCCTAAGTCCGGCGCGTCTGCCGTTCCGCCACTCTCGCGTGGGCTGCTGCGACCAGCCTAGCGCCCCACGGCAGCCCGGCCGAGTGCGGCGACCTGTTTGTCGGGACGGCCCGACGTCGGGCAAGCTCCATCCGCGGGTCGAGGAGAGGAGCGAGGCCATGGAGCGCGGGGTGCTGCGATGAGCGTGCTGCGATGGGGCGTGCTGTCCACCGCGAAGATCGGGCGCGAGAAGGTCATCCCGGGCATCCAGGCGGCCGAGCGGTGCGAGGTCGTCGCGATCGGCTCGCGCGACGCCGATCTGGGCAAGCGCGTCGCGGCCGAGCTCGGCATCCCGAGGGCGCACGGCTCGTACGAGGCGCTCCTCGGGGACCCCGAGGTCGAGGCCGTCTACATCCCGCTGCCGAACCACATGCACCGGGAGTGGACGATCGCGGCGGTCAAGGCGGGCAAGCACGTGCTCTGCGAGAAGCCGATCGCGCTGAGCTCCGCGGAGGCCCAGGAGATGGCCGACGTGTGCGCCGCCGAGGGCGTACGGTTGATGGAGGCGTTCATGTACCGCCTCCATCCGTCGTGGGTCGCGGTCCGCGAGTTGGTGGGCTCGGGGCGGATCGGGGAGCTGCGGGCGGTGCAGAGCTGGTTCTCCTACTTCAACGACGACCCGGCGAACATCCGGAACGTGCTCGAGTGGGGCGGCGGCGCGCTGATGGACATCGGGTGCTACTCGGTCAACCTGTCGCGGATGCTGTTCGGCGGGGAGCCGACGCGCGTGGAGGCCTCGATCACGCGAGACCGCGGCTCGGGGGTGGACGTACTGACGAGCGCGATCCTGGAGTTCGGCGACGGCATCGCCACCTTCACGTGCTCGACACGCGCCGAGCCCGATCAGCGGGTGGACGTCCACGGGACCGAGGGCCGCATCTCGGTCGGCATCCCGTTCAACATCCCCGGGGATCGGCCGACCGAGGTGTTCGTTACCGCGGGCGGCGACCCGCCGGTCGCGCCGGCCACGGAGGTCCTCACCTTCGACCCGGCCGACGAGTACGCGGTGCAGGCGGAGGCGTTCGCGAGCGCCGTGCTGGAGGACGAGCCGGTGCCCCTGCCGCCAGAGGACTCGGTCGCGAACATGCGGGTGATCGAGGCCGTCTTCGCGGCCGGCGAGCGCGTCCGCGGCTAGGTCGCGAGCCGGACGACGGTCCCGGTCTCGGCCGAGCGGCGCGCTGCCTCGAGCACCTCGAGACCGAGGATCGCGTCCTCGGCCGGGACGGGTGGCGGCTTCCCGCGCTCGATCGCGTCGGCGACCTGCTCGTAGAAGCGCGGGTAGTCGCCGCGCTCCGTCGGCACGCGCTCGCGCTCCGAGCCGCGGACGATCGCCCCCCAGCGCTCGTGCGGCTCGACGCCGTAGCCTTCGTCGCCGGGCACCATCCCCTCCTGCAACTGCCGCTCCTGCGGGTCCAGGCCGTGCTTCTCGAAGGCGGCCCCGAGTCCGAGCACCCGGAACCGTGGGCCGAGCGCGCCGGCGACCAGGCTCATCCACAGGTGGCTGCGGACGCCGTCGGCGTGCTCCAGCGCGACGAACCCGTCGTCGTCGGCGTCGGCACCCGGCCTGCGCCGCCCGACCTCGGCGTACACCGAGGTCGGCCGGCCGAACAGCCTGATCGCCTGGTCGACGAGGTGGCTCCCGAGATCCAGGAGCATCCCGCCGCCCTCCTCGGGCTCGCCGTGCTCACGCCATCCGCCGCCGAGCGCCGGGTCCCAACGCTCGAAGCGGGACTCGAACCGCACGACCCGACCGAGCGCCCCCTCGTCGAGCAGCCTGCGCACCGTGAGGAAGTCGCCGTCCCACCGCCGGTTCTGGAAGACCGAGAGCATCGTCCCGCACTCGGCCGCGGCGGACGCGAGCCGCCGCGCGTCGGCCGAGGTCGGCGCCATCGGCTTGTCCATCACGACGTGCATGCCGGCCTCGACCGCGCCGAGCGCGATCGGCACGTGGGACCGGTTCGGCGTCGTCACGACCACGAGGTCGAGATCGTCGGCGGATGACAGGAGCGACGCCACGTCTGGAACCACCCGCGCGCCGGCGTAGCGCTCGCGCGCCCGGGCGACGCGCTCTGGGTGGGTGGTCACGATCGCGTCGAGGGACAGCGCCGGCGTCGCCTCGATCAGGGGCGCGTGGAACACGGCGCCGCCGAGACCGAAGCCGACCAGACCCACGCGGATCGTCACGCGCCGACCCTACCGCGGACGGTCGCCACCCTGGGCGTTCGCGTTCGGACGGGACGTCGGCGATGCTGGCTGGACCGTGGGACGAAGGGGTGACCCATGACGGATCTGAGTGGGAAGGTGGCGATCGTGACCGGCGCGAGCGGCGGGATCGGAGCCGCCGTGGCGCGGTCGCTCGCCGACGCGGGGGTGCGGCTCGGCCTGGCCTCGCGGAGCGGCGGCGACCTGGGGATCGAGGGCGCGGTCGCCGAGCCGTGCGACGTGCGCGACGCGGCGCGGACGGAGGAGTTCGTCGGCCACGTCGTCGACCGGTTCGGCGGGCTCGACATCCTGGTCGCGAACGCCGGGGTCGGGGCGTACGGGCCGTTCCTCGAGCTCGACCCCGAGCACCTCGAGGAGATGATCGACGTCAACGTGAAGGGCACGCTGTACGCGGTGCGCGCCGCGCTGCCGCACCTGCTGAAGAGCGACGCGGCCGACATCGTGACCGTCGCGTCCGAGGCCGGACGCCGCGGCCTGCCGTTCGAGGCCGTGTACTGCGCCTCGAAGTTCGCGCAGGTCGGGTTCACGCGGGCGCTCGACCACGAGCTCCGCGAGCAGGGCGTCCGGTGCACGAACGTGTGCCCCGGCGGCGTCGCGACCGAGTTCGCGATGGGCCGCGGCCGCACGCCCGAGATGCCTGAGCTCGGCGGCATGATGCGCGCGGCGGACGTGGCCGAGGCGGTCATGTTCGTCCTCACCCGGCCCCGGAACCACCGGATCCTCGAGGTCGCGTTCCGGCCGGTGACCGAGACCTCGTGGGGGTAGGTCAGCCCGACAGCGCGTGGAACGTCGGCCGCAGCGCCGGGTACAGCTCCCGGTAGCGCGCGTACGCCTCGCCGTAGTCGTCCGAGCCCGAGGGCTCGGTCGCGTCGCCGATCCGGACGAAGGCTCCGCACGCGTCCTCGACGGTCGGGTGCCAGCCGGCGCCGACCGCCGCGAGCGTCGCGGCGCCCTGTGCCGCCCCCTCGGCGGTCGAGGTCGTGACGATCCGCGCCTCGAGCACGTCCGCGAGGATCTGCCGCCACAGGTCGCTCTGGATCCCTCCGCCCGTCGCCCGGATCTCGGTCGCCGGCGCGAGGCCGGCCGCGCGGACCAACTCCAGCGAGTCCCGCAGGCCGAACGCCACGCCCTCGAGGACGGCGCGCGTGAGGTGGGCGCGCGTATGGTTCACCGTGAGCCCGACGAAGGCCCCGCGCGCGAGCGGGTCGGGGTGCGGGGTGCGCTCGCCGGTGAGGTAGGGCAGGAACAGCAGTCCGTCGCTCCCCGGCGGCGCATCGGCGGCCTCGGCGACGAGCTCGTCGAACCCCGTGCCCGGTGCGAGAGCGTCGCGGTACCACCGCAGGCTCCCGGCCGCCGAGAGCATCACGCCCATCAGGTGCCACCGGCCGGGGACCGAGTGGCAGAACGCGTGCAGCCGCCCCTCGGGCTCGATCGTCGGGCCCTCGGTCGTCGTGAACACCACGCCCGAGGTGCCGAGCGACAGGGACGATAGGCCGGCCTGGACGGAGCCGACCCCGACCGCCGCGGCCGCCTGGTCGCCGCCGCCGGCCACGACGGGCGTCCCCGCGCGAAGGCCGGTGGCCGAGGCCGCCTCCTCGGTCACGGCGCCGGTGACCTCGGGTCCCTCGTACGTCTGCGGCAGCCAGTCGCGGGCGATCCCGAGCGCGTCGAGGATCTCGGCCGACCAGTCGCGCGCGGCCAGGTCGAACAGGATCGTGCCGGCGCCGTCGGCCCGGTCCACGGCGCGGCCGCCGGTGAGCAGCAGGCGGACGAAGTCCTTCGGCAGGAGCACGTGCGCGATCCGCTCCCACACCTCCGGCTCGTGTTCGCGCACCCAGAGGATCTTCGGCGCGGTGAACCCGGTCAGCGCGTCGTTGCCGGTCACCGCGATCAGACGCTCGCGGCCGACCAACTCGCGGATCCGGTCGCACTCGGCGCCGGTGCGTTGGTCGTTCCACAGGATCGCCGGCCGCAGCACCTCGTCGGCCGCGTCGAGCGCGACGAGGCCGTGCATCTGCCCGGTGAGGCCGACCGCGTCGATGTCGGCGCCCGTGAGCCTCGCCCCCGCGAGGGCCTCGGCGACCGCCCGCTGCGTGCCGTCCCACCACAGCTTCGGGTCCTGCTCGCTCCACAGCGGCCGAGGGGTGTCGTACGGGTACTCGGCCGATGCGACCGCGGCAACGCCGCCATCGCCGTCGAGGATCACGGCCTTCGTCGCCGTCGTCGAGACGTCCAGACCCAGGACGTGGCTCACGTCTCACTCCTTCCCGCGCCGGCCGCGCGGAGCGACCAGCGCTCGGTATGTCGGGTGGTGGCGCCCGGCTCGAGCGTCACGAGCGGGCCGAGCGTCTCGAGCTCGCAGAAGTCGTCGCACAGGTAGACCTGGAGGGCGGCGGCACGGTCCGCGTGCACGGCGTCGGCGTCGACGTCGATCAGCTTCTCGAACACCTCGCCCCCGATCCGATAGGCGAGCGGACCGTCGCCGCCCGGCGCGACCCCCAGCTTCAGCGCGGGCCCGCTCGGTGCCGAGCGCACGTGGACGACGCCGGGCTCGAACGCGATCCGAGGGTCGGAGAGGTCGGTGTACGGCCAGAGCACGAGCGCGCGGTCGGCCTGCGGTCCCGAGCCTCGCGGCGGCAGCGGCAGCGTCGCCGCACCGCCCGGGCGGAGCTGGGTGAGCGCCCACGGCGCGACCGTCATCGCGCGGCCGGCGTCGTTGCGGACCTCGTGCTCGACGATCCAGCCGCCGCCGGCCGGCCGGACCGAGATCGCCTTCACGAACCCGGCCCCGTCGGCCGGCGCCTCCACGCGGACGCCGCCGTCGACCCCGGCGACCTCGCACGGGCGGTCGTCGGGCTCGTACGTGATCTCGGGCACCTCGGGCGCGGCCCACAGGCGGTGGCCACCGTAGAACGTCGACCGCCCGCCGCCCGGCCGGTCGAGACCCATGCCCGGCAACACCGCCATCACGTTGCCCCCGCCGCGGTCGAGGCCGAGCACGCGCGGGCCGACGGAGGTGGTCACCGTCACGGTGACCCCTCCGTCCTCCAGCCGCACGCAGCGATGCCCCTGGAAGGACACCGCCTCGACCGTCACCGGACGCCGAGGAGCAGGTCCACCGTCAGCTGGTCGAGCTCCTCGTACGGCAGGCCCCGTCGGCCGAGCGCCACTCGGTCGATCTCGAGCTCGCGGAGCGCCGTCGCGCGGTCGGCCGTGTACGGCCCGAGGTACGCGTCCATCGAGCCGTCGTCGCTCTCGGCGATCCGAGCGACGAGCGCCTGGATGTCCGGGTCCTCGTTCCAGCGGGCCGCCTTCTCCTTCAGGACCAGGTAGGTGCGCATGCAGCCGCGCGCGAACGCCTTCACGTCCTCGTAGTCCGCCGTGCGGTAGGCGTGCGCGTCGAAGTGGCGGCTGCCCTCGTACCCGACGTCCTCGAGGAACTTCACGAGGAAGAACGCCTGCTTCGGGTTCGCGGACCCGAACCGCAGGTCCTGGTCGTACCGGCCGGGGATCTGGTCGTTCAGGTCGATGTGGAACAGCTTGCCCATCGCCCACGCCTGCGCGACCTGGTGCGTGAAGTTGAGGCCGGCCATGTGCTCGTGCGCGACCTCGGGGTTCACGCCGACCATCTCGGGGTGGTCGAGCGTCTCGATGAACGCGAGCATCGCGCCGGTCGTCGCCAGGTAGATGTCGGCGCGCGGCTCGTTCGGCTTGGCCTCGAGCGCGAACCTCAGGTCGTAGCCCTGGTCCTGCACGTACGCGCACAGGAAGTTCATCGCGTCCGTGAACCAGCCGAGCGCGCGGGCCGGGTCCTTCGACGAGTCGGTCTCGACCCCTTCGCGGCCGCCCCAGAACACGTACGTGGTCGCGCCGAGCTCCACACCCAGGTCGATCGCGCGCATCGTCTTCTGGATCGCGAACGCCCGCACCTTCGGATCGCTCGCCGTGAACGCACCGTCGCGGAAGATCGGGTCCGCGAACAGGTTCGTCGTGGCCATCGGCACGACGACGCCGGTCGCGTCGAGCGCCTTCTTGAAGTCCGACACGATCTGGTCGCGCTCGTGGGCGCTCGCGTCGATCGGCACCAGGTCGTTGTCGTGCAGGTTCACGCCCCAGGCGCCGACCTCCGCGAGGAGCTCGACGAGCTGCGCCGGCGTCAGCCGGTCCCGGACCGCCGAACCGAAGGGATCGGCGCCGACGTTGCCGACGGTCCACAGGCCGAACGTGAACTTGTGCTCGGGCCTCGGTTCGTACGCCATCCCGACATCACCTCCATCGCCGGGACCTCGTCCCGGCGCTCGTGCGGGGCCGCCCGGCCTCGCGTGGACACACCCGGATCCGAACCGCCACCTCCTATCCGCCCATCACCATCGCCCGGTCGGGCCGCAGCAGGAACGGCGGCAGCCACCCCGGGATGTTCGAGAACGGCAGCACGTCGGGGTGCAGCACGATCCCGAGCGCGTCCTGCATGAACCGCCGTCGGGCCGCGATGCGTCCCCATGCCTGTGGGTACCGGGTCGCGAACTCCGCGCGCAGTCCCTCGTCCGCGAGCGCGATGCCGTCCTCGATGTTCGTCGTGAAGTACTCGGTCCCCGTGGCCGGGATGATGTCCACCTGCAGCGCCATGCCCGAGCGCAGCTCGACCGTCGAGCCCGGCGCGACGGGGGAGTTCACCCACTCGTCCAGATGGATCTGGTGACCCGGGTTCAGGAAGATCCCGAAGAACGGGTCGCCGAGCCGACGCGCGACGATCTGGTGCAGCGCGCCACCGGTCTGGCCGACGTGGAGCGCGCCGTACCACTCGGCCACGGTCTCCACGTACGGCGCGACGAGCCGCTCGACGTAGTCGGCGATCGACGAGGGGAGCTCGGCGGCGTCCTCGACGACGAAGCCGGCCCGGCAGTTCAGCGCCCCCCAGATGCCGAACGCGACCGTGAACCGGTCGCCGCGCTCGATCGCCCGGTCGCCCGGACCGAGCAGGCCGAAGGTCGCGCGCTCGCCGGCCGTCAGCATCAGGTGGCACGACAGCGGCGCGCCGTTCCAGCCGAGGAGCGCGACCGCCTCGCGCTCGCGCATCCCCGGTCGCAGCTGGTGCAGGAGCCGGCGCACCCCCTGCGACGTGGAGCAGGCCGCGTGCTCGAACGCCGCGAGCTGCTCGACCTCGTTGACGACGCGCATGCCGTCGGCCGCCCCGATGAACAGGTGCGCCGCGTTGTCCACGTCGGCGCCCATGGCGCGAAGCGTGTCCACGAGGAACGCCGGCACCTCGATCGTGCCTCGGTCCGCGTACTCCTTCCAGCCGACCAGCCCGACCTTCGAGCCCTCGCCGATCCCCTCGTCGGCCAGGATCTCCCGCAGCGGCCGCGAGCGGTCGCGCGGCTGCCCGGACAGGCTGAGGTCCTGGAACAGGTGCCGCCGCATCCGCAGCGGCGCCGCCCCGGCCACGCCGTAGCACTCGTTGCCGACGAGGATCGCCGGCTCGTCGTCGGCCCCGACCACGAGCACCGCCTCCTCGAACCGGGGGTCGAAGCCGGTGAGGTACGCGAGGTTCGCGCTGTGCTCTCGGTCGGCGTACACGACGAGCCGGTCGTAGCCCTCCTGGTCCATGCGGGCGCGGAGCCGCTCGACCCTGGCCACGTACGTCGAGGGCGGGATCTCGGGCGTCTCGTCCGGCATGCCGAACTCGGGGAGCTCGACCTCGGCGAGGCGCGCGACGGACATCGTCAGCCCTCCGTCCCGCCGGGGGGTGTCCACGGCCGGACCTCGTCCGCGCCTCGCTCGACCACGGCGAACCCGTTCGTCGGGAGGTCGAGCCACGGCCCCGTCTCTCCGTCCGGCCACCGGACCCGGATCCGCGCGTCGTCGGCGTCGCCGAGCCCGACGTGGATCCACCCCAGCTGACCGCCGGCGTGCCCGCCGCCGATCGTGATCTCGCGCTCGACGGCCCGATCGCCGAACCGGACGGTGATCCACGACCCGATCGCGTCCGGGTTCGGCGCCGGCTGCCGCAGGCGGACGGCGACCCAGTTGCCCATCGGCTCCGGGTCGTCGGCCGAGCCGAGGCCGACGTTGCGCCACACGCTCACGTTCTCGCGCCGGTTCACCTGGACCAGGTCGAGCAGCCCGTCCAGGTTCAGGTCCACGAGCGCGGCGCCGCGCGCGCGGACGAAACGCGCGATCCCTGCGTCGACCGACCCCTCGACGAACGTCCCGTCCGGCTGGCCGAGCAACAGGTTGTCGGGGTCCTTCGCCGCGAACTCGGGGATCGCCTCGACGTTGCCCTTGGTGACGAGCAGGTCCATGAACCCATCGTCGTTCACGTCCTGGAACTCGGGATGCCAGGCGGTCGAGGGGAGCTGGTCGCCGCCCGTGTGCGGGCGGTGGGCCGTGACGCCGCGCTCGAGCGCGATGTCCTCGTACGTCGGCCGGCCGGCGCCGTCGGCGAGGGTCTGCAGCCGGTTGTCGCCCTGACTGGTGAGGAACACCTCGGGCAGGCCGTCGCCGGTGACGTCGTACGTGGCGATACCCATGCCCCAGATCACGAGGCGCTGCCACCCCTCGTCCTCTGTGTACGGGCGCGGCGGTTCCCCCTCGACGATCCGCCAGAGCTGCTCCGACCCGTCCGTGTAGTAATGGCGGTCGTTCGCCATGCGCAGGTCGCGCTGTTCCTGCCGTCCCCAGTCGCTGAACAGGACGGACAGCGTGCAGTAGCCCGGCGTCAGTGCGGTCGGCTCCGCGTACGTCCCGTCGGCTCCAGGCCGTACGAGCTCGCTGTCCGCGCACGTCGCCCGGTGCCGGATGTCGGCGAGGTCGAGGTAGTTGCCGATCGCGAGCGTCGGCAGGCTCGCCGACCCCTCCCACGTGGCGCTGAACGCGGCGGTCCACTCGGCGCCGCCGTCGAAACCCCAGGCCTCGTTCGCCCGCTCGAACCGGCAGTCGCCGAGCCCGCGCAGCAGGACGTTCTCGCCGACGCGGAGCACGGCGAGGTCCAGGATCGCGTCGCCGTCGACGTCGAGGGGGTACGCGCCGGTGACCTCGGTGAGGTCGGTGGCGGGGTCGGGGACGTGCGCGAACCGCAGCTCGCCGCCGACCGGGCTCTCGTTGCGGTACAGGGCCGCCGGGTTGCTGCCGCCGGCGAAGTACAGGTCGGGTCGTCCGTCGGCGCTGCAGTCGAACGCCGCGACGCCGCCGCCGACGAAGAACGTGAAATCGCCGTCGTAGACGTGCCGCACGCCGGCCGCCGCGGACTCCTCGACGAAGCGCGGAGGCGGCATCGCCGCGAGCGGCTCGTCCGCCCACACGGCGTCGAAGAGCCGGACGCCGCCGAGGCCGGCTACCGCCCCGACGACGATCCCGGCGACGAACAGGACCACCGTCCCGGACCGGCCCCGCCCGCGGGTCTCAGGGCTGTCCATCGATCGTCCCCTCGAAGTACCGCTGGGCCCGCGTCCAGGCCGCCATGCCGCACTCGGACCCGATCCGCCGGCCGGCGAAGTCGTCGGCCGCGATGTGGATCCCCCCGTACAGGCGCGAGATCCCCGCCTGGTCGGCGGCGTCGTAGTAGGTCGCCCACTGGAGAGTCACGTCCGTCGTCGGTCCGTACTCGACCTCCAGCTCGCCGGCGGGGATCGTCCACTCCGACAGGCCGCCGGGGAAGTACTCGCTCCCGGTGAACGCCGTGAGCACCTCGGCGGCCGCGCGGCTGAACGTGCTGTGCCCCGAGACGTACCCCGCGAACGCCGGTGTGACGAAGGTCGGCTGCTGGTACGGGACCCACTCGGTCGCGAGGATCCACGCCGCGCCGCTCGTCTGGGTCTCGGGGTCCTCGGGGTTGCCGGCCCATGCGCGGATCGCGATCTCGCCCTCGTGGCCCGCGAGCGGCTCGTGCCGCCCGCCGGGGTCCGTCGTCCGGTCCGTGATCACCTCGACCAGGCCGTCGACGAGGGGCAGACCGCGCGGGTCGTACGAAGGGCCGTCCGGGTCGCTCGACTGCCCCAGCCCGCCCATGTATCGGATCATCGAGATCGGGCGCGCCGAGTCGTAGAACCCCTTCGCCCCCCACGCCGCGACGGCTGCGTCGTGGACGGCTCCGTTCAGCGCGAGGTACAGCTTCACGTCCCACTCGAGCCGATCGACCTCCGGGCCGGCGCCGCCGATCCGGAGCTCGAAGCCCGGCGAGTCCGAGGCGGCGTTCGCCACGACGTTCCAGTGCCCCGGCGGCGTCTCGGACTTCGGCCCGTCGGCCCAGAACTCGGTCAGCGCCCGCGTGAAGTCGCCGAGGTTCACGACGTTCGGAGCGTACGGCTGGCCCGTGACGGGATTCATCGCATGGCCGGTCCCGTCGTTCGTCCCGAGCGGGTTCGCGCCCAGCGCACTCGGCGAGATGTCGATCGTCACGCCCGCCGCGGGGTCGAGCTGTGCGCTCTTGTCGATCACATCCACGGCCGCCGCCTTGAAGTCGTCGTCGGAGCCTCGGTCGAGGCGCGGCGGGGGACCGGGGTCCATCGGCACCCCGTGCTCGCCGGGGTCGGGAAGCGCGAACCCCGCGACGAAGCCCCAGCTCGGTCCGATGAACTGCTGGACGGTGTCGTCGATCGGGATGCCGTTCTGCGAGACGGCCTGCTCCAACTGTAGGGGCTGCCAGCGGTTCGGGTCCTCCATCCGCAGGGGGCCGTGCGCCGTGACATCCAGCGGCGCGTTCACCGGCGCGTAGTCGCTCGCGTAGCCCCCGGCCTCGTTCGAGCCGTCGGCGAGGCCGGCCTCGACCACCACCGCCCCGATCCGGTTCCCAAGCGCGGCCGGCGATTCGCCCTCCGTCGTCGTGACGTCGGTCGGGTAGCAGAGGTCCTCCATCAGCCGCTCGAACTCGAGCAGCGAGTCGGTGGAGCCCACCGCGCTCTGGTATCGGTGATGGAGCACCCGGTACGCGGCGTAGCTGATCGCCTCCTCGCGTGCGACCTCGACGTCCTCGGCCGTGTGTTTCTCGTGCACGAACGAGCCGGCCGCGTCCGGGTCGTAGGCAGCCCACGCGTCCCACATCGCGGCCGAGAGGTGGAACAGGTTCCGCGCGTGGAGGGTCGGGGCGGGGAGGGCGCGGCGGATCGCGTTCAGCACCGCCTCGTCCCACCGGCGCGCAACGGACCACCCGGGCTGCGCCGCGACGGGCTCGCACGATCGCTCGTCGTCCCCGGCGACGCGGACGCCGACCGTCGCGACGACGACGATCGCAAGCCCCAGGGCGGTGCCGCCCAGGAAGTTCCACCACCCTCGGGCCGGGCGCCGTTCGGTCGCGCGCTCGCTCATCGCCCGCGGAACCTCGCCGGATCCGCGATGACGGACGACATCACCAGCTCTGCCGCGCCGATGAGAGAGGCGTCGGGGCCGAGCGCGCTGCACGTGATCGTCGCCATCCCGCCGGGCGCCGCGAGCATCCGCCGCCGGGCGCCCTCCAGGACCGAGGGTTCGAGGAACGTGAACAGCCTCTGGTAGAGACCGCCGAGGACGACGAGGTCGGGATTGAACAGGTTGACCAGGTTCCCGATGCCGAGCCCGAGCCACCGGCCGACGTCCGCGATCGCCCCGAGCGTACGCTCGTCGCCGGCGGCCGCGCGTTCGGCCACCTCGGCCAGGCGACCGGCCCCCTCGCTCACGCCGGCGAGACGAAGCAGTGCCGCCTCGCCGGCCTCGGTCTCCCAGCAGCCGATGGCTCCGCACCGACACACCGAGCCCTCGGGGTTGATGAGGGTGTGGCCGGCCTCGCCCGCGTACCCAGCGGCGCCGAGCAACGGCTCGCCATCGACGATCACGCCGGCACCGATCCCGACCTCGCCCGAGATGTACACGAGGTTCGCGACCCCCTGGTGCCGGCCGCGCCGGTGCTCGGCCAGCGCCCCGAGGTCGGCCTCGTTCGCGGCGAGCACCGGGACGTCGAGGTCCAGCTCGGCGGCGAGCATCGCCGCGAGCGGTACGTCCCGCCAGCCGAGGTTCGGGGCGAGGTGCACGAACCCGTCGGATCGTCGCGTGATGCCCACGACCGCGACGCCGACGCCCACGAGCACGCGCTCGGCCGGGAGCGAGTCGAGCAGCGGCCCGGCCAGCTTGGCGACGTCCTGCACGGTCTCCTCGGGCGAGAATCGGCCGCGCGGCCTTTCCACGCGGACAAGGTTGAAGACGTGGCCGCCGAGGCCGACGGTCGCGACCGCGATCGAGTCGACGGCGAGCTCGACGGCGAGCACCGACGCGCGGTGCGAGCGGACCCGAACCATCGGCGACGGCCGGCCCGGACCCGCTCCCGGCGCACCCCGACGCTCCTCGATCAGCCCGATCGCCGAGAGCTCGCCGAGCAGGTCCGCGATGGTCGAGCGGTTGAGGCCGGTCGCCTTCGTCAGCTCCGAGCGGGAGAGCGGGCCCGAGAGGTGGAGGCGCTCCAGCACGGCGCCGAGGTTGTGGCGCCGGACCTCCTCGGCGGCCACGCCCCGCCGCTCGGCCCGGACGGGTCCGTCCACGACGCCGGATTTCGTTGGGACCTCCGCGGAAACCACCCTCTGCGCTCGTGCGGATCGGCCTAACGAGACCACCTACGCGGGGATCCGCCTCGGGTCTCGCGATGCCAGGGTATGCCGAGCGTCCATGGGGCGCAACACGCGCACGGCTCGGCGAGCGTGGAAGGGGCCGTTTTGTTCGGGCTTCCAACGTTTGCGTTGCGGGAACCGTTGTGAGATGCTCGGGCCGCTCTCGGATCCGTGCCGTGCCCTGAGCGCGTATACGTCGGTGGAGGGGTTCGACGGGCGGAGCCGAAGGGCGATCGGCCCGACGGCACGTCGGACCGCGAGAGGGGAACGGTGGCGGACCCGAGGGGCCGCGACCGGAAGGGGGGAAGGTATGCGGAAACGGCGCGTATGGGCGCTCCTCGGCCTGTTCGTCCTGGTTCTCGCCGCGTGCGGTGGCGACGAGGAGGGCGGCGAGGAGACCGGAACGACCGGTGGCGACGGCGGTGGTGACGTCACCATCGGCGTCTCGTGGAACAACTACAACGAGGAGCGCTGGGCGAAGTGGGACGAGCCCGCGATCCAGCAGGGCATCGAAACCTGCGGCGCGACGTACATCTCCGCGGACGCCGGGTCGTCCGCCGAGCAGCAGCTGGCGGACGTCGAGAACCTGATCTCCCAGGGGGCCAACGCGCTGCTGATCCTCGCGCAGGACACGGAGGCGATCGTGCCGGCGGTCCAGAGCGCCCTCGAGCAGGGCATCCCGGTGGTCGCGTACGACCGTCTGATCGAGGACCCGGGGGCGTTGTACGTCTCGTTCGACAACGTCGAGGTCGGGCGGCTGCAGGCGCAGGCCGTGTACGACCAGGTCCCCAAGGGGAACTACGTGTTCATCAAGGGGAACTCCGCCGACCCGAACGCCGACTTCGTGCACTCGGGTCAGCTGGAGGTGCTCCAGGACGCGATCGACGCGGGTGACATCGTGAACGTGGGCGAGTCCTACACGGACAACTGGGATCCCGCGGTCGCGCAGACGAACATGGAGCAGTTCCTGACCGAGAACGACAACGACGTGCAGGCCGTCGTCGCGTCCAACGACGGTACGGCGGGCGGCGCCGTAGCTGCCCTCGAGGCTCAGGGGCTCGCGGGGCAGGTGGCGGTCTCGGGTCAGGACGGTGACCTCGCGGCGCTGAACCGGGTCGCGCTCGGCACGCAGACGGTGTCGGTGTGGAAGGACGCGCGTCTCCTCGGAGTGGCGGCCGGTGAGGCGGCGTGCGAGCTCGCGCAGGGCACCCCGCTGGAGGAGATCGCGGACACGGTGATCTTCACGACCCCGGTCAACAGCTACGACATGACGTCGATCCTCCTCACGCCGGAGGCGATCACCCAGGACAACCTGGACGTCGTGGTCGACGCGGGCTGGATCTCGACGGATGAGCTGTGCCAGGGCGTCGAGGCCGGCACGGTGGAGGTCTGCGGCTGATCGATCGGGGCTGACCACCCCTGTGTTCGTACGAGGGTGCGCCTCGCCCACCGACGGTGGGCGGGGCGCGGCCCCGGTGGGGGTAGGATGCTGAGTCGTGGCTGAGACCGAGATCTCCACCACCACCGAACGCGTGCCGGAGGCTCCGACGGGGCCGACCCAGCGTCGCTCGTTCCGTGACACGCTGCGGTCGGCGGAGATCGACGGCCGGCTCGCCGGCATGCTCGCCGCGCTCGCCATCATCTGGATCGTCTTCCAGATCGTGACGCCGAACCACACGTTCCTCACCTCGAGGAACCTGTGGAACCTCTCGGTCCAGACGTCGGTCGTCGCGATCATGGCGACCGGGATGGTCCTCATCATCGTGGAGCGACACATCGACCTGTCGGTCGGAGCGGTGATGGCCCTCGTCGGGATGGTCATGGGAGCGTTCCAGAGCGACTTCCTCCCCGAGGCCCTGCGGTTCGACCACCCGCTCACCTGGGTCATCACCCTCGCGCTCGGCCTCGTGCTCGGAGCCGCGATCGGGGCGTTCCAGGGCGTGATCGTCGCCTACGTCGGGGTGCCGGCGTTCATCGTGACCCTCGGCGGGTTGCTGGTGTGGCGCGGCCTCGCGTGGCGCGTGGCGAGCGGACAGACGATCGCGCCGATGGACTCGAACTTCCGGCTGCTGGGCGGCGGAGCGGATGGCTCGATCGGCGGGACGTGGAGCTGGGTGGTCGGGCTGGCCGCGTGCGTCGGCATCGTGGCGCTCCAGCTCATGAAGCGCCGGCAGCGCGCCCGCTACGGGTTCCGGTTGCGGCCGGTATGGGCGGAGGTCGCGATGGGCGCGGTCTCGTGCGGCGCCGTCCTCGCGGCGATCTGGTTCCTGAACCGCTACTACCTGCCCGCGGGGATCGTGGAGCGGCGGGGCCTGCCGCCCGGCAGCAACGTCTCGCAGGGGCTCGCGATCCCCGTGCTGATCGCGCTCGGCGTGGCGGTGGTGATGACCTTCATCGCCACCCGCCGGCGGTTCGGGCGCTACGTGTACGCGATCGGCGGCAACCCGGAGGCGGCCGAGCTCGCCGGTATCCGGACGAAGATGACGGTGGTCAAGACCTTCTCGTTGATGGGGCTGCTCGTCGGTCTCGCGGCTGCGGTGCAGATCGCCCGCCTCAACGCCGCGGTGAGCAGCCTCGGCACCAACATGGAGCTCAACGTGATCGCCGCGGCCGTGATCGGCGGCACCTCGTTCACGGGCGGCGTCGGGACGATCGCCGGGGCGGTGCTCGGGGCGGTCGTCATGCAGTCGCTCGTCTCGGGCATGGTCCTGATGGGGGTCGAGGCGCCGCTGCAGGACGTGGTCGTCGGCATCGTCCTCGTCATCGCGGTGACCCTCGACACGATCGTCCGGCGGAGGGCGACCAGGTGACCGATCGGACGGGGACCCCGCTCGTCGAGCTGCGGAACATCCGCGTCGCGTTCGGCGGCGTGCACGCCGTCGACGACGTGACCGTCGACCTGCACCCGGGCGAGGTGGTGGGGCTCGTCGGGGGGAACGGCGCGGGCAAGACGACGCTGATCCGGACGCTCTCGGGCGCCCACCCGGCGGACTCCGGCCAGATCCTCCTCGAGGGTGAGCCGGTGACGATCGAGACGCCCCGGGACGCGAAGGAGCTCGGGATCGAGACGATCTACCAGACGCTCGCGCTCGCGGACAACATCGACGCACCCGCGAACATGTTCCTGGGCCGGGAGCTCACGACGCGCTTCGGCAACCTGGACAGCAGCGCGATGGAGGACTCGACCCGGAAGATCATGGGCCGGCTCAACCCGAACTTCGAGAAGTTCGTCGCGCCCGTGAGCACCCTCTCGGGCGGCCAGCGCCAGTCCGTGGCGATCGCGAGGGCGGTCCACTTCAACGCCCGCATCCTCATCATGGACGAGCCGACGGCGGCCCTCGGGCCGGCCGAGACGAAGCAGGTGCGCGACCTGATCACGCAGCTGCGGGAGGAGGGCCTCGGCATCTTCCTCATCAGCCACGACATCCACGACGTGTACGACCTGGCCGACCGTATCAGCGTGATGCTGCAGGGCAAGCTGGTCGGGACGGTGAACAAGGACGACGTCACGGTGGACGAGGTCCTGGCGATGATCATCATGGGGAAGAAGCCGGGCGAGGTCACCCAGAGCGACATCGCCGAGCTTCACTGACGGCGCGCCCGCGCCGCCACCGCCCCAGCTACCTACCAGTAGCGTGCGGTCGCCATCGCGATCAACGCGAGCATCAGGAACGTCAGGTCCATCTTCCCGAAGCGTTCCAGGGCGGCGCCGAGCCGGTCCATCCTCACCTGCTGCTCGGGCGTCGGTTCCCCACCTGCCGCCGCGACCTCGTCCCCCAGCTCGACCAGGCGTTCGACGTTGCGCCCGACGCCGAAGAACCCCACGAAGAACGTGGCCGTCGCGATGACCGCGCCGATCGTGATGCCGAGCCCGAACCTCGTCCCCACCCAGTCGGCGACGGAGCCGAAGTCGTTCGCGTGCTTGATCCACAGCACCCAGGCAACGACCGTCGTGACGCCCAACCAGTCGATGACCGTAACGACGCTGCGCTTCTTCACGGCGGTTCTGAGCAGCGGTCCCGAGCTCGGGGCCACCTCGGCCGCCGAGGGGCCGATGAACCCGACGAACAAGAACGGTCGGCCATCGCGGCGGCCGTGGGTCCGTCTGCCATCATGGGCGGATGCGGCATCGGCGGGTCCTCGCGGCGGTCCTGGGGGCGGTGCTCCTGTCGGCGTGCGCCTCGTCGGAGCCCCCGAGGGACCCCACGCCCGCCGAGAGCGCGGCGCCGACGGCCCCGACCGGGCCAACCGGTCCACCGGCCCAATCGACCGCCGAGCCGCTCGGCCGGCTGGAGCGCACCGTCAGAGCGGTCGCCGAGGGCGAGGGGGACTTCGTCGCGGTCCCGAGGATCCGGTACGTGCCGATGTGGAAGCGTCTCGGGTCGGAGGACTCCGATTTCGCGTTCGACACGCGGCACCCGGACGGCGGCCCCACGCCGATGCTGATCGCCGACGCGACGCTGGACGACGACGGGGACGCGTGGTTCGAGGTCTACCTGCCGATCCGCCCGAACGGGTCCACCGGCTGGGTCGACGCCGATGACGTGCGCGTCCAGGAGCGCCACGACCGCCTGGAGGTCGACCTGTCGAAGCGCACGCTCGAGCACTACCGCGACGGCGAGCTCGTCGAGCGGTTCCGGGTCGGGGTCGGGACGGACCGGTATCCGACGGGCACGGGCACGTTCTACGTCTGGGTGAAGGTGCCGTTCGCGAACCCGAACCAGCCGTACGGGATCATGGCGCTCGGGCTGTCGGGCTTCTCGCCGGTGATCTCGGACTGGCCGGGCGGGGGCCGCATGGCGGTCCACGGCACGCCGTACGCCAGCGACCGGGGTGGGGAGGTCAGCCACGGCTGTGTGCGTGTGTACAACCCGGACATGGAGTCGCTCGTCGACCTGCCGCTCGGCACGCCCGTCGTCATCGCGACGTAGCCCTCGATCCGTTTCGCGCCCGCGCGGGTAGCGTGGACGGGGGATCGAGCCGCTCCGGAGGTCGCGATGGGATCCGTCGATACATCCTCTGATCGTCTGCGCCGAGCCGTGTGGGCTCGCGTCGATCGCGTCGACGCGCTGGTGCTGCCGTTCCTGCGGCGGCTGGCCGTGCCGCTGCTGCGCGTCTCGCTCGGCGTGGTGTTCGTCTGGTTCGGCATGCTCAAGATCTTGGACGAGTCGCCGGTCTCCGACCTGGTCGCGAACACCGTGTACTGGGTGGATCCCGACTGGTTCGTGCCGGCGCTCGGCGCGTTCGAGGTCACGGTCGGCGTCCTGCTGCTGATCGGACGGCTGCTGCGACTCACCGTCCTGCTGTTCGTCGCGCAGATGGTGGGCACGTTCATCACGTTCTTCGTGCTGCCCGACGTGACGTTCCGGGACGGCAACCCGCTGCTCCTCACGGTCGAGGGCGAGTTCGTGGCGAAGAACCTGGTACTGCTCTCGGCGGGGCTCGTCGTGGGCACGACCGTGCGCCGACGCCGACCCCGGATGGCGCCTGCGGCGCAGGTAGACTCGCTCGAGACCGCCGAAGGAGCACGCCGATGACCGCCGAACCCGCGAGCACCAACGAGCACATCGACCTCGTCGACCGGTACAGCGCGCACAACTACCACCCGCTCCCCGTCGTGATCTCGAGCGCCGAGGGCGTGTGGGTGACCGACGTCGAGGGCAACCGATACCTCGACATGCTGGCCGCCTACTCGGCCCTGAACTTCGGGCATCAGCACCCCGATCTGGTGAAGGCGGCGCGGGACCAGCTCGAGCGCCTCACGCTCACGAGCCGGGCGTTCCACAACGACCAGATGGGACCCTTCCTGCGCGACCTGGCGGAGATGGCGGCCAAAGACCGCGCGCTGCCCATGAACACCGGCGCCGAGGCCGTCGAGACGGCGATCAAGTCCGCGCGGAAGTGGGGCTACCAGGTCAAGGGCGTGCCGGACGGCCGGGCCAAGATCGTGGTCGCGAGCGGCAACTTCCACGGCCGGACGACGACGATCATCAGCTTCAGCGACGACACTGGCTCGAAGGCCGACTTCGGACCGTTCACGCCCGGGTTCGTCACGGTGCCCTACGGCGACGCCGACGCGCTCGAGGCTGCCTTCGACGACGAGGTCGTCGCGTTCCTCGTCGAGCCGATCCAGGGCGAGGCCGGCGTGATCGTCCCGCCCGATGGCTATCTGCGCCGCGCCCGCGAGCTCTGCACGCACCACGGCGCGCTGCTGATCGCGGACGAGATCCAGTCCGGACTCGGGCGCACGGGAACGACCTTCGCCTGTGAGCACGAGGGCGTCGTGCCGGACATGTACGTGCTCGGGAAGGCGCTCGGCGGCGGGATCCTGCCGCTCTCGGCCGTCGTGGCGGACGACGAGATCCTCGGGTTGTTCAAGCCGGGCGAGCACGGGAGCACGTTCGGCGGCAACCCGCTCGCCTGCGCGATCGGTCGCAGGGTGATCGAGATCCTCAACACCGGTGAGTACCAGCGGAACTCGGCCGAGCTGGGCGCGTGGCTGATCCACGAGCTGCGGGGGCGCGAGATCCCCACGGTCGAGCTCGTCCGCGGCAAGGGACTGTGGATCGGCATCGTCCTGAAGCCCGAGGCCGGCACGGCCCGCGCTGCCTGCGAGCGCCTGATGGCCGAGGGCGTGCTCGCGAAGGACACCCACGAGACGACGATCCGGCTGGCGCCGCCACTCTGCATCACGAGGGACGAGCTGCGTTGGGCACTGGACCGGATCGTGCCGGTCCTGCAGACCTCGACGGCGTGACCGGCGCTACGCCGGGACGCCGTACACGTAGATCTCGGAGACGGCGGTGTAGTCGAGGCCTCCGGGCTCCGACGTCGCCACGATCTCGATCGTGATCCGCGAGGCCGTGACGTCCATCCGAACGAACTGGGGGACCGGAGCCGGTCGCAACGTCTGGGTCTTCGGCTCCTCGCCCCGGACCACGTACCGGACCTCGCGCAGGATCCGGTTCTGCTCGAAGCGGTTCACGCCGCTCTCCGGATCGGTCTTCGCGTATCCGGGGATGAGCCCGATCCGCACGACGTGGACCGGCGTGTCGAACAGCAGCGTGAGGGACTCGCCGCGCCCGTCGCCGGGCGTCCGCCATGCCGTCTGCACGTCGCCGTCGAGGACGTTGGCCGGCAGATACGTCACGACGTTGCCGGCCGCGTCCGTCGACGACGGCGCCGTGCTGCTGGCCGTCACCTGGATCCCCGCCCGGATCAGCGGCGCGTTCGCCACGGACGCCGGCGGTGTCCCGGTCTGGGTGCCCGGAGGGGAGGCCTCGCGGTCGCGACCGATCATGAAGACCGCGACGGCCGCGACGACCGCCGCCGCGGCCAGCACGGCGGCCGCGAGCGCCCACGGCGTCCGGCGGCGCGACGACCCGGGCGGAGGCGCGGCCGGCTCGACCTGCCGGCGGATCGTGGGCTCGATCGCCACGCCCTCCAGCGCCGAGCGCAGGTCGAGCGCGAACTCTCGGCACGAGCCGTACCGGTCCTCGGGCCGTTTGCCGAGGGCTCGGCTCACGACGGCGTCGACCGCGGGGGACAGGACCGGCCGCAGCGCGGTGGGGGCGAGCGGCTCCTCGTGCAGGTGCGCGTGCAGCGTCCCCGCGGCGGTCCGTCCCGAGAACGGCGCTCGGCCCGTCAGGCACTCGTACACGACGCAGCCGAGCGAGTACTGGTCGGCCCGCCCATCGACGCGCCGGCCCTCGATCTGCTCCGGCGCCGCGTAGTTCACCGACCCGATCATCTGTCCGGTCGAAGTCAGCGTTCCCGCCGAGGAGGTCATCCACGTGCTCACGCCGAAGTCGGTGAGGTAGCAGTGGTCGGTCTGGTCCGCCGTGGCGTCGCCGACGACGAGCACGTTCCCAGGCTTCACGTCCCGGTGGACCAACCCCCGGGCGTGGGCGGCGTCGAGCGCGCCGGCCAGCTGGGCGGCGATCGCGACCACGCGCTCGGGGTCCAGGCCCTCGGACGCCCGGAGGACCGCCCGGAGGTCGCGCCCCTCGACGAACCGCATCGCGATGTAGAGCAGCCCGTCGGTCTCGCCCGTCGCGTACACGGGCAGGATGTGCGGGTGGTCGATCGCTGCCGCGGCGGTCGACTCGCGCAGGAACCGACGCCGGAACGCGTCGTCGTCGGCCAGTGCCGGGTTGATGAGCTTGAGGGCGACCCGCCGGTCAGGCGAGCGCTGACGCGCGAGGTACACGACGCCCATCGCCCCGCGGCCGAGGACCGACTCGATGGCGTACCCGGTGATCTCGCGCCCGACGAGCGGATCGGCCCCCATGTCGTGCATCATCCTCGACCGGGCGGCGCGCTGCTCGGAGGGCGTCCTATCCTTCGGCGTCTCGGCCGTGCGAGCCCCTGATCTCGGCGGTGCTCACGGCGCCACGGCGGATGGCCTCGTTCGCCAGGCGCGTCCGACGGCCCTCCCGCTCGTGGATCGCGAACTTGTCGTACAGGCGGGACAGGTGCTGCTTCACGGCGGCGTCCGTCACGAACAGCTCCGCCGCGATCTGGCGGATCGACGCCGGCTCGCGGAACACCTCGCCCGAGAACATCGGCCGGCACAGCGCGATCAGCACCTCGCGCTCTCGACGGGTGAGGTCCGGACCGGACTCGGCGACGACGGTCTCGTCCTCGCGGACCTCCTGGTCCTCCAGGCGCGCGACCAGCCGGACGCCCCCGACGCGGATCTCGTCCCCGGAACGGAGCGGGCGCTCGCCCCAGATCCGCTCGCCGTTCACGAACGTCCCGTTGCGGGAGCCGAGGTCGCGGACGCACCAGCGCGCGGCGACCAGCTCGAGCACGGCATGGACGCGCGAGACCGTCCGGTCGAAGGGCAGCGGGAGGTCGTTCGACGGGGACAGTCCGATCGTGAGCCGCTCGCCGTCGAGCGGCACTCGCTCGCGGGAGCCCCCGACCCACAGCTCAAGGTGGTCGTTCACCCCGTCCCCGAGACCTCACTCATGGTGACGGAACCCTTCCCTCCGGCAACGCGAACATGGCATCTCCGCGCATGGTATCCGCCGCCTCCCGGGCGCACCATCGCCTCAGCTGAGGAAACGGACGGCGCGAAGGCGCCGCGGAGAACCCCTCAGGAGGGAGACGGTCATGGAGACCAGGCAGGAGCAGACGCCGAAGGCCCCGAGGTCGGGGCGAGGCCGCCGCCGCTCGATCGTGGTGGCCGCCGCGACGCTGGCGTTCGCCGTGCTGGCGGGCGGCGTCGTTGTCGCCGCCACCCTCGATCGGTCGGAGACGGGACGGCAGGTCGCGCAGCCGAGCGACGTTCCGACGGTGGTGCCGCCGACGAACGCGCCGCCGGCGCCGGAGTCGCCAGAGCCCAAGCCCGAGCCCAAGCCCGAGCCCAAGCCCGAGCCCAAGCCCGAGCCCAAGCCCGAGCCCACGCCGGATCCGTACGCGCTGGAGGACGGGGTGTACCCGACCTTCATCCGGGACGTCGACATCCAGGGTGCCGAGATCACCGTGGACGTCATCCAGGTCTACAAGCGCGACGAGGCCGTCCGCGCGGCCGTCCAGGACGGCATGAAGCGCCGCGACGCGCGGTACCTCTTCGTGTACGTGCGCAACGAGAACGACCTGCTCCGGACGATCCCGGTCGCCCGCGACGTGAGGATCCACTTCATGGGCGTGTGCGAGGTCCCCCCGAACCGCCACGTCGCGCTGACCGAGCTCTCGGACGCGACGACCCCCTACGGCGAGGGCTTCTACTACGCGCTCAACGTGGTGGACGGCCAGATCCATCGCATCGGACAGCACCTCGCGATCTCGGCCTGCTGACCGCGACCGACCCGGAATCACACGCCCCGCGGCGTGTGGTTCCGCGTGTCGGCCCGGGCGAACGACCTCCCCCGCGGGCGCCCTCGGCCCCGGCCGTCCGACCGACACGGTGGTGGGGCGTTCTCCCGTCTTGACCCCCGACCGTGCGGATGAGAGGAAGGTGTCACGCCGACGGGAGGGCGCCGGGGGATGGCCATGGAGTACCCGATCGTGGAGCTGACGGCCCAGGGGGCCGAGACGGTGCCGCACGCCGGCGTCGCCCTCGAGCACCTGAGCGAGCAGCTCGTGCCGCTCCGCGACGCCATGCTCGAGCTCCTCGACGGCGCCGGCGCGAAGCGCACCGTCGCGCTGCAGCGCCTGGAGGTCGGGCTCTCGGTCACCCGCGACGGTAGGGTGGCCTTCGCCACCGGCAACGCGACGGCGTCCCTCACCCTCACGTTCGAGCGGCGTCAGCCGGCGGCGACCGCCCGGACCTCGAAGCCCAAGCCGTCCGCCGCCCGCAAGCCGAAGGCCGTGGCCGAGGCAGACGCCGAGGTCGAGGTGGCCGAGGTGTCGCAGGCCGCCCAGGGCCCCGAGCCCTCCCAGCTGATCAGGCTCGGCTGATCTCGCTCACGCCGCTCGACGCGACGCCGGGCCCAGCCCCAGCTCGGAGATGAATCCGTCGCGCCAGCTGGGGAACCGCGGCCGCCAGCCGAGGTCGCGCTTGGCCTTCGCGTTCGACGCCCCGCGGATCTCGGTCATCAGGACGAGTCCGTGCTCGCCTGCCACGAGCCGGCCCACCCAGGCGGGCACGCGGCGCGGCGGTCGAGCCCCGATGGCCTCGGCGAGCGCGGGCAGCCAGTCGGAGACCGGGGCCGGGTCGTCGTCGACGACGTGGTAGATGCCGGGCGCACCGCGCTCGATCGCGAGGAGCGTGGCCGTTGCGGCGTCGTCGGCGTGCACGAACGACCACACGCCGCCCGCCTCGCCCACCAGCGGGAAGCGCCGGCGGCGCACGGCCTCCACGGCCCAGCCGCCCTCGTCCATCGAGGTCCCGGGGCCGTATAGGCCGCCGTAGCGCAGGACGATGCCCTCGATCCCCCCGGTCGAGAGCGTCGCGCTCTCGACGTGCCGGATCGCGTCGATCGTCCGGCGGAACGCCGCGGGCGGGTCGGGATCGAGCTCCGCCCCCTCCGACTTGACCGGACCGCCGGTTCGGGCGAACGGCCAGCCGGCGAAGCTCTGGGCGACGAACCGGCGAGCGCCGGCCGTGCGCGCCGCCGCGAGCAGGTGGTCGGTCCCCTCGGTCCGCAGCCGATTCGTGACCGCGAACGCCTGATCGAATCTCCGGATGTCCGTGAACGCCTTCAGGGCGGTCATCTGGTGCACGACGACCTCGGGCCTCGCCTCGAGCACCGCCGTCGTGACCGCGCCCGCGTCCAGGCCGTCGGCGACGGCCGCCTCGGCACCCATCCCCTCCACCTGCCTCGCCGTCGCCGCCGACGTGGTCATCCCCACGACCTGGTGGCCCGCGCCGATCAACATCGGGACGATCCGTCCGCCGATCACGCCGGTCGCTCCCGCAACGAAGATCCTCATCGCCGCTCCTTCCGATAGCCTTCGATGACCAGACGAGATGCGCACGCACGGCGTGACACCGCATCGGACTCGACGACGGTGTCACGCCGGAGGCGGTCATCTCGTCTCTTATGAGCGAGATGGACGAGGCGCGGGAGTTCGAACGGCACCGGTCTCGGCTCACCGGGATCGCCTATCGGATGGTGGGCAGCGTGAGCGAGGCCGAGGACATCGTGCAGGACGCGTACCTGCGGTTCCATCGCGCGCTCGAGCAGGGCTCCGACATCGACGCCGTCGGCCCGTACCTGTCGCGGGTCACGACGCGCCTCGCGATCGACCACCTACGCTCGGCGCGGGTGCGCCGCGAGCAGTACGTCGGCACGTGGCTGCCCGAGCCGCTGGTCGCCGATCCGTCCGCCGATGCCGCGGAGCACGCGGAGATGGCCGACTCCCTCTCGATGGCCTTCCTCGTGCTCCTCGAGAGCCTCACGCCGGTCGAGCGCGCGGTCTTCCTGCTGCACGACGTCTTCGGGTACAGCCACGAGGAGGTCGCCGCGACCGTGGGCAAGACCGTGCCGAACACGCGGCAGATCGCGGCCCGTGCCCGTCGGCAGATCGATGCTCGCCGGCCGCGATTCGAGACCTCCAGGGCGGAGCGCGACGAGCTCGCCCGTCGCTTCCTTGCCGCGGTCGGGGAGGGCGACATGGACGAGTTGGTCTCGCTGCTCGCCGAAGACGTGGTGGCGATCGGCGATGGCGGCGGCAAGGCACCCGCCGCGGCGACGCCCATCCACGGCGCCGAGCGCGTCGCCCGGTTCCTCGTCGGGCTGGGTCGGCAGATGGAGCGGCTCGGTCTCGAGATCCGTCCCGCCGACGTGAACGGCCAGCCGGGCGGGATCGCGCTCGACCGCGACGGGCGGATCCTCGGCGTCACCTCGTTCGAGATCGCGAACGGGCGCGTCCAGACGATCCGCTCGGTCGTGAACCCGGACAAGCTGCGGCACCTGGGCGAGGTCGGCGACTTCCTCGCGGTCGTGCGGGGCGAAGAGCCGGTCTGAACCGACCGGTTGCCGCGCGGTGTTGCCTCGACGCTCCGAGCGCACCGCTCAGCCGCACCCCGAGCAGGCCGCCTCGCCGTGCGGCAGGATCGGCTCGAAGCGAACGAAGGCCTCGTTCCGCACACCCCGGGCCTCGAGGTAGTAGGTGAGCCCGTACGCCCGCTGGAACACGTCCTGCCAAAGCCCGGCGCCCTCGAGCGCCTCGGCGACCGCGCGCGCCCGATCCGTGCTGAGCTCGGCGCAGGCGCCGCCGAAGCCCTCGAGCCAGCCTCCGAGGGACCGCACCGGCGCCTCGCCGGCCACGAGGAGCTCCTCGGCCGGCTGCGGGAGCCAGCGCGCGACCCGGGAGGCCTCGATCGCCCGCAGGAGCGCCCCGTAGCAGACGGCGTACCTCGACGGGACGTACGCGCGGATCGAGCGATCGTCCCACGCTCGCGGGGGCAGCCACGACGCCGGATACGGCGGCCGCCAGGGGAAGCCGAACACTGCCTGCTCGGCGGTTCCCCGCGCGCGCAGCATCCGGACACCGTCGCGTGTGAGCCGCTGCTCGAGGAGACCCGTCGATGCCTGGTTCGCGCCCTCTGGCAGGTTCCCCTCACGCTGCCAGATCAGCCGCCCGTCCGCGTACACCCAGACCTGGTACCAGGTGGCGAAACGCCGGCCCTGGTAGTCGAGGATGAGCGTGCCGGTCCTCGGCCTGCTCGGCGTCGCTCCTTCGGGGGGCAGCCCGACGAACCCCACCCGCGCCGAGACGATGTCGCGGGGCGGGGAAGTGAGGGGCGTCCGGGTCGAGGCCGGCGGCTCGGTCGAGGTCGGGCTCGGGCTCCCTCTCGGCGTCGATCCGTACGGCCAGCCGGTCGTGACCAGCCAGACCGCCCCCAGGAACAACGCGATCCCCACGACGCCAGCCCCGACGCGCTGGCTTCGGCCCCGATCCGGCTCCACCCGTCCATCCTGCGCCTCGGGCGGGCGCCCGACCAGGCCGCTCCAGGTCGTCCTTCAGTCGCGGCCCATCCAGGTGGCGACGTCCACCTCGTTGCCCTCGGCGTCCGCCAGCGTCCACCACGCGGGGGCGTTCTCGTCGCTCACGAGGCGGCCGCCGGCGTCGATCGCGGCGGCGACGCGTGCCTCGGCCTGGTCGTGGGGCACGAAGACGTCCACGTGGATGCGGTTGCGCTGCGGCCTGGGCGCGTCCATCTGCTGGAACCAGACCGACGGCCACCGGGCGTGCGGGTCGACGAGTTCCTCCCCGACCTGGCGGTACCCGAGGACGGCGCGCCAGAACGGCAGCACCTCGGGTGCGACGAGCGCGTCGATCGCGAGGTAGACATCCTGGACGGCCGTCGGGTCGGCCTCGACGCCGAGGTCCCGCGCGGCCGTCGAGATCTGCCGCGCGAGCTCCACGTCTCGCTCCGTCAGCCCGAGCACGTCGTGGGTGAACAGCCGTACGGTGACGCCTCCGTACCGCAGGTCGACGTCCGGGTGGTGGTTCGCGGCGTCCGCCAGCCGACCGATCGCCGCCACGAGCTCGACGCCCTTCGCGAACGACCTCGTGCGGAAGCGTGTCGACGCCCCGTCGCCGAGGACGCGCCAGTCGTCCATCCCCTGCGACTCGTGGAACTGGCGCGGGGTGATCTCTTCGCTCATCGGCTCCCTCCGTTCGTGATCGGGATCGGTCGGATCACGGGTCTTCGGGCGGGCCCAGCGAGCGCGTTTCCGCTGGTGGAAGGTTTGGTGGGCCCCCGGGGACTCGAACCCCGAACCTGCGGATTAAGAGTCCGTTGCTCTGCCAGATTGAGCTAGAGGCCCGCCGCAGTGTAGCAAGCGGCGGGCGCTGTCTCGGGTGACCGAGGGGACTCGAACCCCCAGCCTCCAGGACCACAACCTGGCGCTCTAACCACTTGAGCTACGGCCACCACGTGCGACTCGATTGTACCGGCCGGGGTTGGGGCGGTTGCCCGTCGAACGGGGCATCGGGCATACTTGAACGACCATTCAAACATTGGGGAGATGACATGGCGTTGCGAGAGACGGTGGCCTTCGACCTGGAGCGGATCGACCGCCTGATCGAGGAGGAGGAGGCCAGGCTCGAGCCGAAGCACCGGGCATCGATCGAGTATCGGAAGACCGCCGAGCGGCACGTGGCGGGCGGCGTGGCCTCCAGCTGGCAGGACTCACCGCCGCACGCGATCTTCGTCGAGCGCGGGCAGGGCAACCGCCTGTACGACATCGACGGCAACGAGTACATCGATTTCCACCTCGGCTACGGCGCGATGGTCGTCGGGCACGCGCACCCGAGGATCGTCGAGGCGATCGAGCGGGCCGCCCGGCACGGCACGCACTTCGCGCAGCCGACGCGCGACCTCGACGTGATCGGGGAGAACCTCGCGGACCGGTTCGGGCTGCCGCTGTGGCGGTTCTGCAACTCGGGGACCGAGGCGACGCTCGAGGCCGTCCGGCTGATGCGCGCGAACACGGGGCGGGATCTGATCGTGAAGATCGAGGGCACCTACCACGGGCACCACGACTCGCTGATGTTCAGCGTCGTCCCCGATCCCGAGAAGATCGGTCCCCGCGAGCACCCCGTGACCGTGCCCCAGGCGATGGGGCTGCCGCAGGCGTTCGCCGACCTGGTCCGCGTCGTGCCGTTCAACGACCTGGGCGGGGCGCGTCGGGCGTTCGAGGAGAACGAGGGCCGGATCGCCGGGATGATCGTCGAGCCCGCGATGATGAACTGCGGCGTCATCATGCCCGAGCCCGGGTACCTGCAGGGCCTGAAGGACCTCTGCCACGAGCACGGCGCATACCTCGCGTACGACGAGGTGAAGACCGGCGCCACGATCGCCTACGGCGGCGCCGTCGAGGCGTTCGGCGTGACGCCGGACATCGTGTGCCTCGCGAAGGCGATCGGCGGCGGAACCCCGTGCGGCGCGATCGGCGCCACCGAGGAGCTGTTCGGGCCGGTCGTCCGCGGCGAGTACGACATGGCCGGCACGTTCAACGGCAACCCGCTGACGATGGCCGCCAGCCGCGCGACACTCACCGAGGTCCTCACGAAGGACGCGTACGCCACCTTCGAGGCGGTCGACGCCACGATGAAGGAGGGCCTGCGGGCCGTGATCGACGAGCTCCGGCTGCCCGCCTACGTGACCGGCATCGGCGCGAAGGGGTCCGTGATCTACTCGGCCACCCCCGTTCGCGAGTACCGCGACTCGATCGGCGTGGACGAGCGCATCACCTATCTCGCGTGGCTCTTCCAGCAGAACCGCGGCGTGTTCAAGTCCCCGTGGACGAAGCAGGAGACCTGGACGCTCTCGGTCTGGCACACGGACGAGGACGCGCGCCGCTACGTCGAGAACTTCGCGGAGTTCGCTCGGGCGATCGCCGGTTAGCCGCGGCTCCCCGCCCGGCCTATGCTTCGGCCGTCCGAGCGGGGGGTGGAGGGATGAGCGTCCAGATCGATACGGCCAGGGTCGAGCAACTGACGAAGGAGCAGGTCGCGCTCCTGGCCGAGCGGTGGCCGCGCTCGCTGGCGTTCGCCGAGCGCGCGGGGAAGGCGCTGGCCGGCGGCGTCTCGTGCGCGTGGCACGCGCTCGATCCGTACACGCTGTACGGCGACCGCGGCGAGGGCGCGAAGCTCTGGGACGTCGACGGCAACGAGTACGTCGACCTGCACAACGGCTACGGCGTGACGATCGTCGGCCATGCCCATCCGAAGGTGGTCGAGGCCGTGCGCCGGCGTGTGGCGCTCGGCACGCACTTCGCCCTGCCGACCGAGGACGCGGTCGTCGCGGCCGAGCACCTGCAGCAGCGCTTCGGGCTGCCGCTGTGGCGATTCAAGAACACCGGGACCGAGGCCACGATGGACGCCGTCCGCATCATGCGCGCCGCGACGGGGCGCGAGCTCGTGATCAAGGTGGAGGGCGCGTACCACGGCAGCGCGGACGGGCTGGCGTTCAGCTACTGGATCGACCCCGCCGAGGCCGGGCCGCGCGAGCGCCCGATGCCGGTCCCGAACACCGGCGGGATCCCGAGCGCCTACGCCGAGCCGCTGCGGATCGTCCAGTTCAACGACCTGGCCGCGGTCGAGCGGATCCTGGCCGATGAGGGCGGCCGGGTCGCCGGCATGATCCTCGAGCCGATCATGATGAACTCGGGCGTGATCCTGCCGGACGAGGGCTACCTGGTGTCGCTGAAGGATCTCCTGCACCGGCACGGCGCGCTCCTCACGTTCGACGAGGTGAAGACGGGGGTGACGATCTCGCCCGGTGGCGCGGTGGAGTGGAGCGGCGTCACGCCCGACCTCGTCACGCTCGCCAAGGCGATCGGCGGCGGCGTCCCGATCTCGGCGATCGGCGGGACCGAGGAGGTCATGCATGTCGTGGTCGACGGCACGATGGAACAGGAGGGCACGTTCAACGCGAACCCGCTGTCGGTCGCCGCGGCGCGCGTGGTCCTCGCCGAGATCCTCACGCCCGACGTCTACGAGCGCTTCGAGGAGCAGGAGCGCGTGCTCGCGGGCGGGATCCGCGAGGTCGTCGAGCGCTACGACCTGCCCGCCACGGTCGCGTCGGTGCGATGCCGCGGCTCGGTGCACTTCCGCGTGGAGCCGGTCCGCGACTTCCGCGACCACGTCGCGACCGACGGCCCTCTGGCCCACCTGGCGTGGCTGTACCAGCTGAACGGCGGCGTCTTCCCCCCGGCCGGCGACCCGTGGACGTTCTCGCTCGCGCAC